>NZ_JAMQOQ010000005.1:300000-414146 GCF_031624635.1 Halogeometricum sp. S3BR5-2
GGCTCGTTCAGGACCGCTGGCGGGCGGACGCCCGAACCGAGCGCACCGTCGGTCGACTGCTCAGGTTGGGAACTCTCGTCTGCCTCGCGGGGTTCGCCGCGTTGCTACTGTTGGTCACCGTCGGCGGCGCGGCGGGGGCGTTCACCCCGCTCGGCGACCTGTCGGTGGCCTCGACGCTCGCCGTCGTCGGCCTGTTCGGCCTGTTCGGGGCGCTGGCGAGCGCCCTCTTCGACCTGAAGGACATCTCCGCCGCGGGTCCCGGCCACGCGGGGTCGTCCGACCCGCCGGTCAACCGCGACCTACTGCTCGTCCGCCTTGTCGTCGGCGCGCTCATGGGCGTACTGGCCTACGTTCTCGTCACCTCGGGCGTGGTCACCGCCGTAACCGACGACCCCTTCGACGCGCTCCTCGCGAGTCCGCTGGTCGCGCTCTCGGTGGCGTTCGCCGCCGGGTTCGTCGAACGCCTCGTCGCGGACGCGGTCGAGGAGTTCGCCGCCGGGGTGACCGGGACCGACTGAGCGGCGAGCGCACCGGCGTCGTCACCGCTTTGTACGCCCTGACCGAACGGCCGGCATGAAGATTCGCTACGACCGCGACACCTGCATCGGCATGTTCCAGTGCGTCGACGAGTGGGACGCCTTCGAGAAGAACCTCGACGACGGGAAGGCCGACTTGGCGGGCGCCGAAGAGGTCGAAGACGGCGTCTTCGAGGTCGAAGTTCCCGAGGACGAGGAGTTCGACGCCGAGTTCTCCGCGCGGGTCTGCCCCGTCGACGCCATCGAACTCTACGACGACGACGGCGAACAGGTCGTCTGACCGACATCGTCTTCGCGCCACCGAAGACGAGTCGAACGCCGAGACGACAGGCCGTCTCTACCTCGATACCCCGACAGTCGTTCTACTCCTGTCTGTTCTCTGTAGTAACGTGTTTGCACAATCGTTATGTACGCCTGAGGAGATGTGACGCCCGAGAGCATGACCCGAGACACCCGCGGTCACCACGTCGCCGAGTGGGCGGACCTCGTCGGCGAGTCCGTGCCGGACGGCGTCGTCGACGCGGCGGACCGACAGACTCCCGACCAGTGGGACGGCCGCGACGCCGACCGGCGCTGACGACCGACCGACGATAGGCGCCGACGAGCACCGCCCGCGGCCGGAGATACACTTTCGCCGCGGTTCGCTAACCCTTAACCCGCATCGCGCCCAAGCGGGCCCAATGGCGGCCGCAGACGACCCCTCGCACGTCGACCATCCCCTCCTGAGCCCGTCGTTCATCGAGCGACGCCTGTACCAGATTCGACTGGCGAGCGCCGCCCGCGACGCGGACACGCTCGTCTGTCTCCCGACGGGCCTCGGCAAGACCACGGTCAGCCTCCTCGTCACGGCCGAACGGTTGAACGGCGTCGGCGGGAAGGCGCTCTTCCTCGCGCCGACGAAACCGCTCGTCCAGCAGCACGCCGACTTCTACCGCGAGGCCCTCACCATACCGGACGACGAAATCGTCGTGTTCACCGGCGACGTGCGCCCGGACGACCGGGCGGCCCTCTGGGAGGACGCCCGCATCGTCATCGCCACGCCGCAGGTCGTCGAGAACGACCTCATCGGCAACCGCGTCTCCCTGCGCGACGTGACGCACCTCACGTTCGACGAGTGCCACCGCGGCACGGGCGACTACGCCTACGTCTACATCGCGGAGCGCTACCACGCCGACGCCGAACACCCCCTCGTCACGGGGATGAGCGCCTCGCCCGGCGGCGACAAGGAGTCCATCCTCGAAGTCTGTGAGAACCTCGGACTCTCCGAAGTCGAGGTGATGACCGAGGAGGACGCCGACGTCGACGAGTACACCTACGACACCGACGTGGAGTGGGAGCGCATCGACCTGCCGGACGACATTCTGGCGATACGCGACGCGCTCAACGAGGTCATCAAGGACAGATTGGAGAAACTGAAATCGCTCGGCGTGTCGAACACGACGAGTCCGGACGTCTCCCAGAAGCAGTTGAACGGGATGCGCGCGGAACTCCAGAAGCTGATGAACAACGACCAGTCGGAGGGCTACAAGGGGATGTCCACCCACGCGGAGGTGATGAAGCTCCGGCGGGCGGTCGAACTGGTCGAGACCCAATCGGTGGAGTCCGTCCGCCGCTACTTCGAACGGCAGCGCAACGCCGCGCAGTCGTCGGGGGCGTCGAAGGCGAGTCAGCGACTCGTCGCCGAACCCAAAGTCAGAGAGGCGATGCGGAAGGCCGAGTCGTTCGACGGCCTGCACCCGAAGTTCTCCCGGACCCGAATCCTCCTCGCGCAGACGCTCGGTATCGAGGGCGGCCAGCGCGTCATCGTCTTCACCGAGTCGCGCGACACCGCCGAGGCGCTCACGGAGTTCCTCTCGGCGTCGTTCGACGTGCGGCGGTTCGTCGGACAGGGCGACCGGGAGGGGTCCGACGGGATGACCCAGAAGGAACAGCAGGAGACGCTCGACGAGTTCAGAAACGGGGAGTTCGAGGTGCTCGTCTCCACCTCCGTCGCCGAGGAGGGGTTGGACGTGCCCGAAGTCGACCTCGTGCTCTTTTTCGAGCCCGTGCCGACGGCGATTCGCTCCATCCAGCGGAAGGGGCGGACCGGCCGGCAGGCCGAGGGGCGCGTCGTCGTCCTGATGGCCGAGGACACCCGCGACGAGGCGTACTTCTGGATTTCACGGCGGCGAGAGAAGGAGATGAAGTCCGAACTGCGCGACCTGAAGGGCGTCGCCGACGAGGTGGAGGAGGAACTCGACGACTCCCAGAAGGGGTTGGACGCGTTCGGCGGCGGGTCGAGCGGAGGCGACGGGGGTGCAGCAACAGAGAACCGGACGGACGCCGCCGCGGCGGGAGCGAACGGCCAGTCGGGCCTCGCGGCGTTCTCCGCGGCGGACGAGGAGGTGGCCCGCGCCGAGGACGACGGGGACGAGGACGAGGGCGACGGGGACGACTCGGGCGATACCGACGCGAGCGAACCCGAGGGAACCGTCGCCACCGCCGGACGCGACGACGACGTCGTCGAAATCGTCGTCGACCAGCGGGAACTGGACTCCGCCATCGCGAAGGACCTCTCGACGCGCGACGGCGTCGAGACTCGGTTGGAAACGCTCGCCGTGGGCGACTACGTGCTCTCGGACCGCGTCGCCGTCGAGCGCAAGTCCGTCTCGGACTTCCTCGACACGCTCACCGGGGGCGACCGCTCGCTGTTCGAGCAGGTGGGCGACCTCTCGCGGGCGTACGCGCGCCCGCTGTTGATTCTCGAAGGTGAAGGCCTCTACGAGGAGCGGAACGTCCACCCCGGCGCCATCCGCGGCGCCCTCGCCTCCCTGGCCGTCGACTTCGACGTGAGCGTCCTGCAGACGCGCGACGAGGCGGACACGGCGGAACTGCTCCTCACCGTCGCCTCGCGCGAACAGACCGAGCGCGAGCGGTCGGTGAGCGTCCACGGCGGCAAGAGTCAGAAGACGCTCACGGAACAGCAGGAGTACGTCGTCTCCTCCATCGCCGATATCGGTCCCGTCACCGCGCGCAACCTCCTCGAAGCGTTCGGTACCGTCGAGGCGGTGATGACTGCCCGCGAGGACGACCTGCTGGACGTGTCCGGAATCGGAGAAGTCACGGCGGAGCGAATCCGGGACGTCGTCGGGTCGAGTTACGAGTAAGAAAACGAAGCACGGACGAGCGACTTAGTATCTGGACGGACAGTCATCTATCTCGGATATCGTAGCAACGACTATATGTTATCCCAGCGTGCTTACACGATGTATGAGTCCCGACCTCCCTCCCGGCGCGGTGCGGGCGTTCTACGGTACCCCGCAGCACGAGACGCGTTCGTCGACCGACGCCGAGCGGGCACGCGTCGCCTCCGTCTCGTCACCGCCCACCGACCGCGAACTCCGTTCGTACGCCGAGCGTTCCGCGTCGACGCCGACGGAGGGGAGAACGGGCACGAACTCGGACTCGGACTCCCGGCGGTCGAACCCCGAAGAACGGCGCGCTCACGCCGACACGCTCCGTCGGCGGGCCGAACGTGAACGCACCGACGAGGAGTCCCCGGCGTCGCGCCTCGGCGCCCGGGGTATCATGGTGCGGTGGTGACGGGGTCGACGTGCCCCACTAGTACGTGACCGAACTGCCGCCCTTCGACCGAGCGGCGTCTCCCTCGGCCGACTCCGGCGGCTTCGACGACGGCGAACGCCACGGTACGGTCGCTGCGGCCGGAACCGTCGACGGGTGGGGACATCGAACGTGCGCTTCGCAGAGCGACCGAGAAAGAGGTGTAGTGCCGTCTACCGGTCCAGCGCGTCCAGCGCCTCGGCCGCTTCGCGGGCCGCTTGGAGGTGCGCCGTCGCCTGCTGCGGTTCCTCGGTGGCGGTCGACCGTCGCGCGTGTTTCGTTATCGCCTGCAGGAGCGCCTCGCGCGCGCCCTGCATCGACCCGCTAGCCGAGTCCGCTCCGCTGACCGCTTCCGCCGCGGGCTCGGTCGACCCGCCCGTCGGTGCGGTCGACGACGTCCCGACGGCCGCTTCGGTTCCCGGCTCCCTCGCCGTCTGCTCGGACGCGGCGGTTCCACCGCTCGACCCGCCGGCCCGCGCGTTCTCCGCACCCGTGCCGGACGCGCCGCCCGCGTCGGCGACTCCCGACGGTACGTCCCGTTCGGGTTCCGGCGTCGGCACCGACTGCGCCGCCTCGCCGGTCGCCTCGCGGCCCTCCGCCGCTTCCGACGCGGCCTCGGCCGGAGCCTCCCCGGCCTCCCCGTTGGCCACCTCCGCGGCGGCGGCGTCGGCCGTCTCGGCCGCCGCGTTCGCCTGCTCGTTCTGGCAGTTCGGACAGAACTCCGTCCCCTGATAGCGGAAGATGGGCGTCCCGCACTGGTTGCAGTGCTTGTTCGTCATCGTCGCCCCCTGCAGGAGGAGTTCGCTCATCCGCTGGGTCTCCTCGCGGCGCTCCGCGTCCTTCTCGTACTTCTCGCGGAGGCGCTGTCGCTCCGCCTCTTTGTCGAAGTCGCTCATACCTCGGCGGAGGGGACGTGCGTCGAAAAACCCACCGGGACCCGACGACTCGGCCGACCCGGCGGACCGCGTCCCGTCCCCGTCCCCGTCCCGCCCCCGTTTTCGACAGACGACGAACACTAATACGACGATAGAGCGTCGGAGGAGCCGGTTCCGAAGCGTTTAATCGGAATCCGCCGCGTCCTTTACGTGGTATGACGAAAGTTAGCGTGGTCGGTGCGGCCGGGACGGTCGGCGCAGCCGCCGGGTACAATCTCGCGCTTCGGGACGTCGCCGACGAACTCGTCTTCGTCGACATCCCGGACATGGAGGACAAGACGGTCGGGCAGGCGGCCGACACGAACCACGGCATCGCCTACGACTCGAACACGGAGGTGTATCAGGGCGGCTACGAGGACACGGCGGGGTCCGACGTGGTCGTCATCACCGCCGGCATCCCGCGCAAGGAGGGACAGACCCGCATCGACCTCGCGGGCGACAACGCGCCCATCATGGCCGACATCGGGTCCTCGTTGGCCGAGCACAACGACGACTTCGTCTCGGTCACCACCTCGAACCCGGTGGACCTCCTGAACCGCCACCTGTACGAGGCGGGCGACCGCGACAGACACAAAGTCGTCGGCTTCGGCGGCCGACTCGACTCCGCGCGGTTCCGCTACGTCCTCAGCCAGCGCTTCGACACGCCGGTGAAGAACGTCGAGGCGACCATCCTCGGCGAACACGGCGACGCGCAGGTGCCCGCGTTCTCGAAGGTGCGCGTCGACGGCACGGACCCCGAGTTCACCGCCGACGAACGCGAAGAGATCCTCTCTGACCTTCAGGAGTCCGCGATGGACGTCATCTCGCGCAAGGGCGCGACGCAGTGGGGCCCGGCGACGGGCGTCGCCCACATGGTCGAGGCCATCCTCCGCGACACCGGCGAGGTGCTGCCGGGGTCGCTCGTCCTCAACGGCGAGTACGGCTACGAGGACACCGCCTTCGGCGTCCCGGTCAGACTCGGCTCGAACGGCATCGAAGAGGTCGTCGAGTGGGACCTCGACGACTACGAGCGGGAACTGATGGACGACGCAGCCGAGAAACTGAGCGACCAGTACGACGAGATTTCGTAGTCGGCGTTGGCGTTGACGTCGACGCGCCTCGGACGCGACGGCGACCACCCGTATCATTTATTGCGCTCACCCGGCGAACGGCGAGCCATGGCTCTCGAATCGGTCCGGACGCGTCGCGTCGGCGTCTTCCTCGCCGTCGCCTTCGGCGTCGCATGGGCCACCGCCGCGGCCATCTACGCCACCGGCGGCCTCGCGGACAGTCCGGTCGTCGTCCCCGGTCTCGGCCTCACGCTCGCGTCCGTCCTCCTGCCGACGGCGTACATGTTCGCGCCGGCCGTCGGCAACGTCGCCGCGCGACTCGCCACCGGCGAGGGTCGGTCGAACCTCCGGGTCCGCCCTCACCTCTCGGGGTCGCTCCGCGTCTACGCCGCCGCGTGGGTCGCACCCGCCCTCCTCACGTTCCTCGGCGCGGCGCTGTACTTCGCGGTTTTCCCCGGCCAGTTCGACCCCACGCTGTCGGCGTATCGGTCGGCGCTGGAGGCCGCCGCGGGCGGCGTGCCCGTCGACCCGTGGACGCTCGTCGGGATTCAGGTCGTCGCCGCGCTGACCATCGCACCGCTCATCAACGCCGTCTTCGCCTTCGGCGAGGAGTTCGGCTGGCGGGCGTACCTGCTGCCGAACCTCCTCCCCCTCGGCGCGACGCGGGCGACGCTCCTCGTCGGCGTCGTCTGGGGGGTCTGGCACTGGCCCATCGTCGCCATGGGGTACAACTACGGCTTCGGCTACGTCGGCGCGCCGTGGACGGGGTTTCTCGCCATGTGCCTGTTCACCGTCGCCACCGGCGTCTTCCTCGCGTGGGCGACGCTCCGGACCGACAGCGTCTGGCCCGCGGCCGTCGGTCACGGTGCGATAAACGCCGTCGCCGGACTCGGGACGCTGTTCGTCCTCGGCTCTCCCCACTCGCTCCTCGGGCCCGCCCCGGTCGGCGCCCTCGCGGCGCTCCCGTGGGTCGCACTCGCGGCGTGGTTGCTCCTCCGGTCGGACGCGTTCGCGTCGTGAACACCGTTTCGGACCCGCACGGCCGCCGCGTGGATGCCCGTCTTCACCGTAGCGCGCGTGCACGCGCCGTCGTTCCGACGACGCCGAAGATACCGACACCGTATGGGGAGAATAACCACGAAGAGACCGTCTCTACTAGCACATATTCACCATCTTCTTCAGTTCGGGCCGCTCCGGAGCGACCGGCCGCACGGGTCGGTAGGACCCGCGTACGCCGAGTGATACCCCCGTTAACCCCTGTTAACCCCCGATTACGGCTTCGGTAGCCCCCGCGTAGTTAGGTCCGAACGGGGGGTCCTGTGCGGTATGAGCGCAGACGTGTACCGATACGACATCGTCGACGGCGTCGCCCTGTTCGACCTCACGGAGTTCCGCGTCGGCGGCGGCGTCCTCCTCGAACGGTTCTTCGAGACGGTCGCGGCCGTCTACTCGCGCCCCGACGTGGACGCCTCGGTGTTCGTCCTCGGCGACGGCGGCGGCATCAGCAAGTGGTTCTTCGAGCGCTTCGACGCCCTCGCCGCCGAGATAGACGAGTTCGGCGTCCGGCGCGTGGCGTTCGTCGGCCCGACGGCCAAGCAGGTGGCGCTCCGCGGGCGCCTCCGCGGGACGAACGCCGTCGTCGAGACGCCCGACACGCCGCAGGACGCCGTGGACTGGGCGCGGGGACTCGAACCCTAACTAAGCTACAACCGCTCTTTGAGCGTCGACGCCGTCTTCTCGCCGACGCCCGGCACGTCCGTCAGGTCCGACACCGTCGCACCGCGGACGTTCTCGACGCTGCCGAACCGCCGCAGGAGCGCGCGCCGCGTCTTCTCGCCGATGCCCGGCACGTCGTCGAGAACCGTCCGCACGTCGTCGCGGAGCGTCTGGTGGTACTGGACGGCGAAGCGGTGCGACTCGTCGCGGACGCGCTGTAAGACGTGCAGGTGCGGCGAGTCGGCGGGCCAGTCGTGCACCCGGTCGGGCGTGATGACCAACTCCCTGTCCTTCGCGAGGGCGACGACGGGCACGTCCCAGCCCACTTCTCGCATCGCATCCGTCGCCGCGCCGAGTTGGCCGTCGCCGCCGTCGATGAGCAGCAGGTCGGGGTCCGGCCTGTCGTCGCGCCCCTCGACGGCGCGCTCGGCCCGCCAGCGGATGAGCGCGCGCATGTTGTCGTAGTCGTCGTTTCGCTCCGGGAGCTTCTTCCGCCGGTAGTCGGCCTTCACGGCGTCGCCGTCGACGAAGCAGACGTCGCTGCCGACGACGGCCTTCCCCTGCGCGTGGCTCACGTCGAACCCCTCGATGCGGGAGATTCCGGGAATCCCCAGCGCGTCCGAGAGCGCGCCGAGTTCGTCGTTCCGGGCCGGGCCGCGCCGGGCGTTCTTCAGCGCGAGTTCGACCAGTTTGGCCTCGCGGCCGGCGCCGGGGACGCGGACGTTCACGCCCTCGACGCGCAACCACTCCAGCACGTCCTCGTCGTCCGGACGTTCGGAGAGGAGGACGGCGTCGGGGAGTTCGCGCTCGGCGTAGTACTGGGGCAGAAAGGCTGAGAGCACGGCCGCCGAGCGCTCGCCTCCCTCGGGGGCGTCGAGGCGGTGCCGCGAGCGGTCGACGAGTTGGCCGCGTTTGCTGTGCAGGCGCGCGACGGTGGCCGCGTCGCCCTCGATGGCGACGCCGAGCACGTCGACGGCGCGCTCGTCGGACTGCGAGGAGACGGCCTCCTCGCCCGCGCCGTGGAACGACTCCACCGCTTCGAGTCTGTCGCGGGCGTTGGCCGCCCGCTCGAAGTTCTCAGCCTGGGCGGCCTCCTCCATCGTTCGGCGGAGCGGGTCCGCGAGGACGCCCGTCTCTCCCTCGAAGAATCGGACGACCGACTCCACGTCCGCGAGGTAGTTCTCCTCGGATATCTCGCCGGTGCAGGGGGCCGTACAGAGCCCCATCTCGTAGTCCAAGCAGGGTCGGTCGCGGTTGGCGTACTTGTGGTCCGAACAGCCGCGGATGCCGTAGTACTCCCGCAGCGCCTTCACCACCGTCTCGACGCGGCCCTTGTCGGTGTACGGCCCGAACACCGTCGCCCCCTCCTCCGGGTCGCGGGTCACGTCGATTCTGGGAACGGGATGGTCCGTCAGTTGGACCAGCGGGTAGGATTTGTCGTCCTTCAGGCGGACGTTGTACCGCGGCTGGTGGCGCTTGATGAGGTTCGCTTCGAGGAGGAGCGCCTGCGTCTCCGTGTCGGTGACGGCGAAGTCGATGCTCGCCGCCCGGTCGACCATCTGCCGGATGCGCTCGCCGCGCGGGTCGGCGTACGACCGCACTCGGGCGCGGATGTCGACGGCCTTGCCGACGTACAGGACGGTGTCGCCGTCGAGGAACTGGTAGACGCCGGGCCCCGTCGGCAGGTCGCTCGCTCGCTCGCGGACGTCGCTCGCATCCATCTACGCGAGGTTACGCCCCGAACGGCTTGAGGCTGACGCGCGGCGAACGGCCCCGGTCGCGGGGCCGCTACCGCCCGTCGTCGCCGTCGCTCGCGGGCACGGCGTCCGAGCGGTTCGCCGGCGACGCCGCCGCCTCGACCTCCCGCGTGTCGGCGTCGAGACGGGCCTCGAAGGCCCCCGCGGCGCGCCTGAGGTCGTATCCTAGGGGGGTCACGTCGTACTCCTCTCCCGCGGTCCGCTCCACCACCCCACCCGACTCCAGTTTCGGAAGGTGGACGTGGCCGAGGGATATCTCGACTTCGGTCTCCCGTTCTCCGGTCGACTCGGCGTCGCCCGCGCCGTCGGAGCGGCGCGCGACGATTCGTCGCGCCAACTCCTCGCAACCGAGCGGTCTCTCCGCGTCGGCCAGCACCGCGAGCGCCCGCCGTCGTCGGTCGGTCGATACCATCTCGTGTAGGTCCCCGATATCTGCCCTCCCCATACCATCCGAACAACCGTCCCGAGGGGAGTTAATACTTACTAGGATTACATTTCGACACGACACGTCGACGAGCGCGGCTCCCGTCACCGACTCGCCCGGACCGCCGCGCTCAGAGGGAATCAGTTCCGGCCGCGGGCGACAGCGTCAAGCGTCCGCTGGTCGAGGCGTCGGACGTGAGCGACTCCGATTCCGACACCGAGTCCCCCGACGATTCCGCCGCCGAGAACGACGACAGCGTCCGCTGTTGGCTCGTCGAACGGACGTACACCGACCGCGGCCTCATCGACCTCGTGTACGCGACGCCCGCGGGCGACCGGGTGCGGCGAAAGCAGATATCGGCGACCATCATGCGCCAACGCGGCACCGAGGCCACCGCGGCGACGACGGTGGCGGCCGCGGACCTCGAACCCGTCGACGACGCCGAGACGCGGGAGCGCTACCGGACCGAGGTCGAACGCGTCCGCGAACGGTACGACCCCGGCGACGAACTCTAAACAGAGTTCGGGGCGAGACCCCCCGGAACGCGCCTCCCAGTCTCAACGCTGATTTTTGCACCAAACGCTTTATCCGGGGAACGGACTACCCTCGCCCATGGCCGCCATCGAACTCGACGGGGTAACGAAACGGTTCGAGGAGGGCGGGAGACTCTCGCGCCTCGTCGACTCCGTTCGGAACGCCGAGCGTTCCGACGACGTTACCGCAGTCAGAAACCTCTCGCTGACGGTCGAGGAGGGCGAAGTGTTCGGTTTCCTCGGTCCCAACGGCGCGGGGAAATCGACGACCATCAACATGCTCCTCGACTTCGTGCGCCCCACCGAGGGCTCGATTCGCGTCCTCGGCTTCGACGCCCGCGACGAGAGCGTCGACGTGCGCGCACGTACCGGTGTCCTCCCCGAAGGCTTCGACGTGTACGACCGCCTCACCGGGCGGCAGCACGTCGAGTTCGCCGCCTCCTCCAAGCGACTCGACGAGAGCGACGCCGACATAGACGCCGTCCTCGAACGCGTCGGTATCGCCGACGCCGCCGACCGGAAGGCCGGCGGCTACTCGAAGGGGATGCGCCAGCGCCTCGCCCTCGCGATGGCGCTCGTCGGCGACCCGGACCTGCTCGTCCTCGACGAACCCTCCTCCGGCCTCGACCCGGCCGGGGCCAAGGAGATGCGCGACATCGTCTCCGAGGAGGCCGAACGCGGGACGACCGTGTTCTTCTCCAGCCACGTCTTAGAGCAGGTCGACGCCGTCTGCGACCGCGTCGGCATCATGCGCGAGGGCGAACTCGTCGCCGTCGACAGCGTCGATAGCCTGCGCGAGAAGTCCGACGCCGACGCCACCCTCCGCGTCGAGGTGTCGGGGGACGTCTCGGCGCTGGACGCCGAGGCGGTCACCGCCCTCGACGGCGTCCGCTCGGTCACCGTCGACGACGCCGCCGACTCCCTCACCGTCTCCTGCGTCGGCGACGCCAAGATGGCCGTCATCGACGAGTTGGAGTCGCAGGGCCTCGACGTGACCGACTTCGAGACGCGCGAGGCGTCGCTTGAGGACCTGTTCCTCTCGTACACCGGCCACAGCGCCGCGGACGCGGACGAAGCGGCCGACGGACAGGAGGCGCGCGCATGACCTGGCAGGCGGTCGCCCGCAAGGAGTTCGACGACTCCATCCGCTCGCGGTGGCTCCACGGGGCGACGCTGTTTTTCGTCCTGTTCGTCGGCGGCGCGTCGTTCCTCATGTTCGGCGTCCTCCTCCCTCCGCAGTTGAACGACGCCTCCAACCTGTTCGGCTTCTTCGCCGACCTCGGCATCTTCAGGCTCTCGTTCCCCGGTCTGCTCGCCCTCGTGCTCGGTTTCGTCGCGCTGTCGACGTCGTACGGGGCGATAACCGAAGAGCGGGAGACGGGAACGATAAAGCTCGCCCTGTCGCTGCCGAACTCGCGGCGCGACCTGATGGCCGGGAAGTTCCTCGGCCGCGGCGCCGTCGTCGCCGCCGCCCTCCTCGTCGGCTTCCTCGCGGCGTTCGTCGTCCTCGTCGCCACGGGGACGACGATGAGCGTCGAGTCGCTGGTGCCCGTCGTCGCGCTGACGGTGCTCCTCGGCTTCGCGTTCGTCTCCGTCGGCCTCGGCATCTCCGCCGTCGCCGACTCGAACCGGGAGGCGACGCTGGCGACGCTGGGACTGTACCTCATCTTCGGCATCCTCTGGAAGCCCATCGCCGAGGGCATCCCGAAGCTCCTCAACTACGCCGCCGAGGAGGCCGGCGTGGGCGCCCTGGAGAACTTCACGCGGGTGAAGATAGGGCTGTTCCTGAAGTACCTCAACCCGCTCCGGACGTACGAGACGCTCGTCGCGCAGGTGTACTACGGCCCCGCGCAGGCCCGCCTCACCGGCGCCACGACGGGCGAGGCGTTCGTCGTCGGCAACCAGTTCGCCCCCGCGCAGGGCGGCGTCCCCGTCTACCTCTCGGGCGGGGTGATGCTCCTCGTCTTCCTCGCGTGGATAGTGGCCCCGGCGGTCGTCGGCTACTACGTCTTCCGCAAACGGGACCTGTAGCGGGTTCGCCGTCCGCCGCGATTTTTCGACCGCGTTCCTCACCGCTCCCCTTCGACCGCCGGGAGGAGCGACAGCGCCCGGTCGACGAGTTCGGGGTCGTACGTCCAGACGCCGCGGAAGGAGCCGTCCGGTCGCTGTTCGGCGACGAGCGCCACCCCCTGTTCGGGGTCCTCTCCGCCGTCGAAGACGAGAAACCAGTAGCGACCCAGTTCCTCGGGGGGGTCGGCGTGCAGGGTCGCGTTCGGTTCGTCGAGCGGTTCCGGTTCGGCCCCCTTCCCGCCGCCGACGTAGACGTGCACGTCCAGCGCCGTCTCGGCGGCCAACGCCCGGTACAGCTCTCGCTGCGGGGCGAACGCCGCCGCCGACTGGAACCCGGTGTGCAGCGTTCCGGTCCCCACCCGCAACGCGCGGTCCTCGAACTCCCGCACGGTCGACAGCAGTTGCCGCTTCGACAGCGACGAGAACACCGTGTCGTCGAGCAGTTCGGTGACGATGGCGCGCGCCTCGGGGTCCTCGGTCACCGCTCCGCGCCGGTTCCGGGTGACCGCGTATTCGCGGAGCGCTTCGACGGGCATCGCTCCCCGGAACCGCCCGCCGTCCCGGACGACGAGAAACGGCTCGGGTCCCCCCGGCGGAATCGGCCGGAACTCGACGTCGAGGTTCCGGGTGTCCAACCGCTCCGCGAGGTCGCCGGCCTCCGGCGCGTAGTGCGTGACGGACTTGCGGCGCCGCTCGGCGGCGTCCAGTATCGCCCGCAGACCATCTTCGTCGCCCGCCATCCGACCTCAGACTCCCCGGCCCGCGACGGCCCGCTCGTACTGGTAGCTGAACTTGATGAGCACTCTGATCGGTTCCGGCGGCGCGGAGAGCCGAACCGCGCCCGTCTCGACGTCGTACTCCACGAGGTCGCTCTCCGCGAGCACCGGCAGGTGGTGGTGGTGGAGGGCGGCCAGCACCCGCCGGTGTTTCTCGGGTCCGGCGGCGTCCTCGCCGTCCTTCAGTTCCCACCCCACGAGGACGTCGGCCACCTCCGCGAGGGCCGTCTCCGGGCGCTCCAGGAGGAACCACAGCACGCGGCGCCGCTGGCGGTGCGAGAGCGCCCGAAACAGCGCGTCGGGCGCGGGGACGCCCGAGAGACGCTCCCAGTCGTAGCCTTCGTACCCCGAGAGAGCCGAATCGTCGTCGATCATGTCTGACTCGAGCTCTTGACCGAATCGTCAGTATGTGGACCGTCAGCACGCTTCAAACCACCGAAACCCGTCGTCTGGGGAGACATTCGAGGGAGTCGACCGGCTACGGCGGGTAGTCGATTCCGCGCTCTTCGAGGAGCGACGCGAACGCCGCCTCGTCCAGTTCCTCCACGTCGTTCTCGGCGGCGTCGTCGCGTTTTGACTGGCCCGGACTCTCGCCGACGACGAGGTAGTCGGTGTTCCCCGAGACGCTTCCGGTGGCGCTGGCGCCGTGCGCCTCCACGAGGTCCTGCGCCGCCCCGCGCGTGACCGACAGCGACCCGGTGAAGACGAACGTGAGTCCGTCCAGTTCGTCGTCGCCCTCGTCGGCCGTCTCCTCCGTTTCGGGTTCGACCCCGAGCGACCGCAACTCCGCGACGGCCTCGCGGTTGGTCTCGGTGTCGAAGAACTCGCGTATCCGCTCGGCGACGGTCGGTCCCACGTCGTCGACCTCCTCCAACTCCTCTTCGGAGGCGTCCATCACGGCGTCGAGACTGCCGAACGCGCGGGCGAGGTTCCGCGCCGTCGACCCGCCGACCTCGGGCACGCCGAGGCCGACGAGGAACGCCGACAGCGACGGCGACTTCGTCGCTTCTATCTCGCGGACGAGGTTGTCCGCGCTGGTCTCGCCCCATCCCTCTAACTCGGCCAACTCCTCGCGTTCGAGTCGGTAGAGGTCCGGCAGTCCCGTGACGAGACCGGCGTCGACCAACTGCTCGACGCGTTCGCCGCCGAGGCCCTCGATGTCCAACGCGCCGCGCATCGCGTAGTGGTCGACGGCGCGCACGAGTTGCGCCTCGCAGGCGAGTCCGCCGGTGCAGAACGCCAGCGGTCCCTCGCGCTCGACCGGACTCCCGCAGACGGGGCACGCCTCGGGGAACGCGAACGTCCCCTCGGCGCGCTTTTCGACCACTTCGGCCACGTCGGGAATCACGTCGCCGGCGCGCTTGACGCGCACCGCGTCGCCGACGTCGACGCCGAGTCGCTCGATTTCGTCGGGGTTGTGCAGCGACGCCCGCGAGACGGTGACGCCGCCCACGTCGACGGGTTCGAGGAGGGCGACGGGCGTCAGGCGGCCCGTTCGGCCGACCTGCACCACCACGTCCGTCACCGTCGTCACCTCCGTGCGGGCGGGGAACTTGTAGGCGAACGCCCATCGGACGGAGCGACTCGTCGCGCCGAGTTCCTCGCGTTGGTCTCTCCTGTCCACCTTGATGACCGTCCCGTCTATCTCGTAGTTCAGACCCTCGCGCGCGGCCATCATCTCCTCGCGGTAGTCGACGGCGTCGTCGATGGTCTCGGCGTCGGTCCTCACCTCCCCGTTCGTCCGCAGGCCCCACGTCTCCAATCGCTCCAGCGTCTCCGACTGCGTCTCGGGTACCTCGCTGGCGTCGAGCACGTCGTAGAAGAAACACTCCAGCGGCCGGCCGGCGGTGACGGCGGGGTCCAGTTGGCGGAGGGTGCCGACGGCGGCGTTGCGCGGGTTGGCGAACGGTTCCTCGTCCGCTTCGACTCGCTCGCGGTTCATCTCGCGGAAGGCGTCCTTCGGCATGTACACCTCGCCGCGGACGGCGAGGAAGTCGGGGTGGTCGCCGCGTAGGCGGAGCGGCACGGACCGAATCGTTCTCACTTGCTCCGTCACGTCGTCGCCCCTGTCGCCGTCGCCGCGGGTGGCCGCGCGGACGTACTCGCCGTCCTCGTAGACGACCTCGACCGAGAGACCGTCGAACTTCGGTTCACAGACGTACGTCACCTCCCCGACCGAATCGCGCACCCGCCGGTCGAACTCGCGCACGTCCTCCTCTTCGACGGACTGGTCGATGGAGAGCATCCGCGCGACGTGCTCTATCGTTTCGAGTTCGTCCAGCGGTTCGCCGCCGACGCGCCGGGTCGGACTGGACGCGTCGTCGAGGTCGAAGGCGTCTTCCAAGTCTTGTAATCGAGCGAACAGGGCGTCGTACGCCCGGTCGGCGACGAGGGGGTCGGCCGCGACGTAGTATCTGTAATCGTGCTCTCTGATCGCTTCTCGGAGCCGTTCGGCCTCGCGTTCGGCGTCCTCGCGCGAGAGCGACTCGACGGGGTCGAAGTCGGTGTCCGGGTCGGTGAGATAGGGGTTCGAGGTGTCGGCGTACTTCGGTTCGTCTTCGCCTCCGTCGGCGTCAGAATCGGCCTCGTCGCTCATTGTCCGCCCGTCGGTCCGCCGGCGCGAAAAGTCATCGGAACGCGCCCGAACGAGTCGCGCACCCGTGTGAACGAACGGCGGCGACGGCGACGTTTGCACACACCCGCATCGCTTATTCGTGGGGACCACAATCGGCCAACTATGACAGAGGACGAAGAGGAGTTTCTCCTCCTCAACCCCGGCCCGGTGCCGGTGACCGACGAGGTGTCGGCGGCGATGGACGAACCCATGGTCTCGCACCGGTCCGCCGACTTCGAGGCGGTGTACGAACGGGCGCAGGACGGGTTGGACTACGTGTTCACCGAGTCGACGCTCGACGGGTCGTCCACCGCCCCCGACTCGGGGGGCACGTCGCTCGTCCTGAACGGGACGGCGACGATGGGCATGGAGTCGGCCGTCGCCAACCTCGCAGGCGAGGGCGACGAAGTCGTCTCGCTCGTCAACGGCAAGTTCGGGCGCCGCTTCGCACGCATCGCCGACCGCCACGCCGGCGAGGCGACGCGCGTCGAGGCCGAGTGGGGTACCTCCCTCTCCGTCGACGACGTGCGCGAGGCCGTCACCGACGACACCGCTGTGGTGACGATGGTCCACAACGAGACCAGCACGGGCATCCTGAACCCCGTCGCCGAGGTGGGCGAGATTGCCGCCGAACACGACGCCACGTTCGTCGTCGACGGCGTCACCTCCATCGGCGGCGACGAGTTCCGCCTCGAGGAGTGGAACGTCGACATCGCCGTCACCGACTCGCAGAAGGCGCTGGCCGCGCCGCCGGGGGTCAGCGCGATGTGGGTGTCCAGCGACGTAGAGGAGCGACTGGACGGCGAGTCCGCGCCGTTCTACGAGGACTTGGAGTGGCACCTCCGCAAGGCGGAGAGCCACCAGACGCCCTTCACCAGCGCCGTCCCCCTGTTCCGGGCGCTGGCCGTCGCCGTCGAGGACATCGTCGAGGAGACGATGCCGACGCGCATCCGCCGGCACCGCCGGCAGGCGGCGGCGTTCCGCGAGGGGTTCGCCGCGATGGGGCTGGACCTGTTCGCCGAGTTGGAGGAGGAGAGCGACTACTCGAACACCGTCACGGCCGTCTCCCTGCCCGAGACGGTGTACGGCGACGACGCAGACGCCTTCTTCGACGGCGTCGCGGAGCGGAACGTCAGCATCTCCGGCGGGCAGGCCCACCTCGGCGGAGAGATATTCCGCGTCAGCAACATGGGCGGCCTCCCCGACGACGCCATCCTCCGCGGCGTCCGCACCGTCGGCGAGGCGATGGACGACGCCGGCGTCGACGTGGACGTCGAGGCGGGTCTGGACGCCGCGCGCGCGGAACTCGACGCGGTAGAGTCGGAATCCGCGCCGGCGGACGACTGACACGTCGGAGGCGGTTCGCACTCTCGGGTCGGTTCCCGGAGACGCCCGCGAAACGACCGCAACGACGATACTCCCCTCTCGCGAACCCGTACGCATGAAGGTGTTCGAAACGCGGATTCCCGGCGTCGGTCTGCGGTACACGCTCCGGTTCCCTTCGGGCGGGGAGTTCGCCGTCCTGATACACGACGACGGAACCCGGCAGACCTACTGGCGGGGCGACTCGGACGCGGACGGCGAGGAGTTGTTCGAGGCCACCGAATCGCAGGCGCGGAAGATCGCCGAAATATTCGACGGGACGTACTTCCACGCCGGAGAGGAGCTAGAGGAGACGCTGCGAGACGCCCGGATCAGATGGATCGAAGTGACGGACGGTTCGCCGGTTGCGAACCGGTCGCTCCGGCAGGCGGCGCTCCGGAGTCGAACCGGCGTCTCCGTGCTCGCCATTCAGCGCGGGTCGTCGACGCTCTCGAACCCGGACCCGGACACGGAGATTCGTCCGGGCGACACGCTCGTCGTCGTGGGTGACGACGAGGCGCAGGACGCACTCTCGGAGCACCTCTCCTCGTGAACGAATCGGACCGCTCGCAGTCGGGCACGGCGTTCGGCGGACGCGCCCGCGCCTGCGCCCGGGAGTAGGCCGACGTGGTCGAACTCAACCTCCTCCTCACGGTCGGACTGCTGCTCTCGCTGCTCGCCGCGGCGGGCGCGGTCGCGCTCAGGGTCGACCAGTCGGTCATTCCGGCGTACATCCTCCTCGGCGTCCTCGTCGGCCCGTACGCCCCGACGGTCGGCGGCGCCTCCCTGACGCTTGTGGAAGACCCGAACGTCGTCAGACTGCTCGGCGACCTCGGCGTCGTCCTCCTCCTGTTCTTCGTGGGCCTCGAACTGAGTTTGGACCAGTTGCTGACGAACCGGACTAAGTTTCTTCGCGCCGGCGCCGTCGACGTCGGCGTCAGCGTCCCTCTCGGATTCGGACTCGGGCTCGCGTTCGGGTTCTCCCTCCTCGAGGCCGGCTTCTTCGCCCTCGTCGTCTTCAACTCCTCGACGGTCATCATCGCCAAGTCGCTCATCGACCTCGGCTGGATCGCCGACTCGGAGGGACGGGCGGTGCTGGGCATCGTCGTCATCGAGGACGTCATCACGGCGGTGACGTTCGCCGTCCTCTCGGTGTTTCTGCTCGGCGGAACCGACGCCTCGGCGGTCCTGTCCTCCGTCGGGCGGTCGCTCGCGTTCCTCCTCTGTCTCCTCCTCCTTGCTTACTACGGGGCCGGCGCGCTCGACCGACTGTTCGACACCGAGTCCCCGGAACTGTTCGTCGTCGGCGTCCTCGGCGCGGGGGCGGTCGTCGCGGGCGCCGGCATCGCCGTCGGCGTGAGCGAAGCCGTCGCGGCGTTCCTCGTCGGAACGGCGTTCGGTCGGACTCGACACACCAGGCGGATCGAGCGTCTCCTCGCGCCCAGTCGGGACGCGTTCGCGGCCGTCTTCTTCGTCGCCGTCGGCCTCGGGACTGACCCGGCGCTCCTCTCGGCCACTGGCGGTCTCGTCGTCGTCGCGGCGGTACTCACCACCGCGGGACAGCTTTTCAGCGGCTTCCTCGCCGGTCGGTCGTACGGGCTGGACCGTCGACGCGCGGTTCGCGTCGGCTGCGCGCTCGCCCCCCGCGGGGAGTTCTCGCTCGTCATCGCGGCGTTTCTGGCGGCGGCCGGAACGACGCCGGCGCTCCGCGAGACGATTCCGGCGTTCACCGTCGGTTACGTCCTCGTCACGAGCGTCCTCGGAACGCTCCTCGTACGGAACTCCCGACCGTTCGAGGACGCCCTGACGCGACGCACGTCGTCGGAGTGACCCTCGCAGTCCCTCGCTCGTCCTCCCTCCAACCTTTTGTCAGTCCGCTACCAACTGTTCGTGTGACTAGTTCGCATTCCCGTCTCGCCTCGCTCGGCCGCGGACTCGGTCTGCTCGCGACGCTCGCCGGAGTGGCGGGCGCGGTCGGACTCTTCGTCTATCTGGTTCTTCCCTACGTCTCCGTCTCCCCGTCGGGCGTCTCCCTCGTCGACCGCGGCGGACTGGGTGCCGAGAACGCGCCCACCGTGGCGTTCTGGGCCGGCGTGCTCGCCGTCCTCGCGCTCCTCGTCTGGAACGCCGTCGTCGACGAGGCGCTCGGAGCTCTCGGTGCGCTGGCGGTTCTCGTCGCGTTTTTCGCTTTCCTCACGGGGTTCAGCATCGGCGGCTTCGTCGCCCCGTTCGCGCTCCTCACCGTCTGCGCGGCGCTCGCGTTCGCGGGCGACCGGATACTCGGCCGCGGCGGTCGGCGGCGGTCCGGCGACGGCGACGGCGGTGGGAACGGCGACGGCGCCGCTCCAGAGTGAACGCTACTCCAACCGACTGCGCGCCCGGTCTCTGACCGAGTCGTCGGGGTCCTCCTCGGCCACCCACCGGAGGAGAAAGCGCGAGCGCGGGTGGTCGAGTCGGCCGAGGGCCGTCACCGCCTCCCAGCGGAGGTCCGCGTTCTCCGCGCCGCCGAACGCCGAGGAGCGGTCGCGCTCGGCCCCGCGGGCGTCGACGCCCGCCTCCCGGACGTCGAGGATGGCCTCTAAGGCGTCGAACACCTCGTCGCGGTCGTCGCCGACGCGGCCCAGCGCCTCCACGGCCTCGACGCGGACGGCCGGCCGGGGGTCCTCGCGGGCGAGGCGGCAGAGTCGGGAGACGCCCGCGGCGGTGCCGAGGCGGGCGCAGGCGCGGCAGGCGCGGCGCCGGACGCCCGGCCGGTCGTCGTCCAACGCGGCGACGACGGTAGGGATGGCCCGCGGGTCGCCGATGCGGCCGAGGGCGTCGACGACGCTCGGCCGGCACTCCGTATCCCGGTCGTAGGCGTCGCACAGGGGGGCGACCGACTCGGGGTGCGCCTGCGACCCGAGCGCCTCTATCACCGTCGCCCTGACGGCGGCGCTCTCGTCGTCCAACCGTTCGAGCAGCGAGCGGACCACGCGCGTCCGTGTCTCCGGGCCGAACGCCCCCTCGCCGTGGTAGTCGGGCGTGCGCGCGCCGAGTTCGACGAAGGCGCCGGCGGCGGCGGCCCTGACCGTCGGGTCGTCGTCCATGAGGCGGCGCAGGAGGCCGCCGACGGGTCGCTCGTCGGTGAGCCATCGGACCGCGTCGATGGCCTCGCAGGCGACGGCGGTGTCCGGGTCGTCCAGCGCCTCCACGACCAGCGCCTCCGCGTGGACGCTGCGCGTCCCGCTGAGCACGCGGACGACCGTCTCGCGCACCTCGGGGTCGGTGTCGGTGCGGACGAGGCCGGCGAAGTAGTCGAGGGCGTTCGTCGGATCGACGTCGCGGGCCGCGCGGGCGACGGCGCGGCGCGTGGCGGCGTCGGACTCCGAGCGCACGGCGGCCAGCAGGGGGTCTATCGACTCGGGGTCGCCGATGGTGGCGAGGGCGCCCGCGGCGGCCCGGCGCACGTCCGGGTCGGGGTCGGCCAGTCGGTCGACCAGTCCCGGCACGGCCGCGCGGTCGTCCAGCACGTCGAGCGCGCGGACGAGGGCGCGGCGGTCCGCCACCGGCGGGTCGGTTCGGAGGCAGTCGACGAGGGCGTCCGCGGCGTCCTCGGCCCCGCGCCGGGCGAGTTCGGCGGCGGCGGCGGCGCGGCGCGAGGGGTCCGACAGCGAGTCGCGCAGCGACGCGTCCGACCGGTCGGTCAGCGACGGCGCGTCGGTGACGGCGATGTCGCTCAGGTGGACGCGCGAGGCCCGAAGTCGCAGGAAGTCGCCGACCGCGACCGAACCGCCGTTTGCACCGTTTCCGTCGCCCGCCGCCACCTCGTCGGGGTCGAACGCCACCGTTCCCGCGCCGACGTGCAACAGCGCGTACCGCTCGGGGGCGCGGTCGGCGGGCGTGCGGGCCGACGCCGGCACCGGACCCACCGAGACCACCTCGCCGGCGAAGGCGTGGTCGTGCCAGACGAGGGCGTCCGGGTTGGGTTCGACGTGCCGTCCGACGCCGTCGCCGCGGTCGACCGTCTCGACGTCCGAGAGCCAGATTCGGGCGGCGGCCGGTGCGTCGCGCGCGGTGTCGTCGGCCAGCGTGTCGCCGTCGAAAGCGCCGAATCGTGCGTCGCCGGCGGCGACGACGGCCGTCTGTGCGTACACCGTCCCGCCGTACGCCGTCTCCGGGACGGCGTCGAGCAGGCGGACGGGCAGGCCCCACTCCCCGAACCCCGCGGCGGCGACGCGGGCGGCGCCGACGCGTTCCCGGACCGGCGCGACGTCCGCCGCCAGCGCGGGGTTCGCCCCGACGGCCACGTCGCAGAACGTCTCGGCCGTCCGCAGTATCTCGGTCAGGAACCCCTCGCGGTCGACGGCGACGCCCGCGTCCCGGTCCCCGCCTCCGTCCGCGCTCTCCGCCCCCGCGCCTTCGATTGCCGTCTCTCCGTCGGTGCCCGTCCGCACCGCGGCGTCCGGGACGATTCGGAGCGTCTCGCCCGCGGGGACGAGGCGGTACCGTCCGCCGCCGCCGTAGCACTCGACGGTCGCGGCGTCGCCGGCGAGCACCGACTCAGCGGCGTCGAGTAGTCGGCCGCAGTATCGGCGCAGTCCGTCGCGCCCGCGCGTCAGTTCCCGACCGTCGGCCGACACCCGGACGACCGCCTCGGGGTTCGACTCCCCGCCCCGGAACCGTTCGTACACCGCGGCGTCGTACCCCACCTCGATTCGGGCGTCCGCCGCGCCCGTCTGATTCGACATGCCTCGGAGACGTTCTGCGGAGCGAAAAAACACTTCGGTGCGCCCGACCCGCCGCCGTCGGCTACCGTAACCGTAGGTTATATCTCTCACGGGGAATATGCGTGTAGTACATGACACACGGGTTCCACACCCGGAGCCTCCACGCCGGGCAGGAGCCGGATTCGGCCACCGGGTCGCGCGCGCCGCCCATCTACCAGACCACCTCGTACCTGTTCGAGGACGCCGACCGCGCCGCCGACCTCTACTCGCTGGACGCCGAGGGGGACGTCTACTCGCGCATCTCGAACCCGACGACGCGCGTGCTCGAAAACCGGCTGGCGGCGCTCGAATCGGGCGTCGGCGCCGTCGCCACCGCCTCCGGTATGGCCGCCTTCGACGCCGCCGCGAGCATCCTCGCCTCCGTCGGCGACAACGTCGTCGCCTCCGCGGACATGTACGGCGGCACCTCCACGTACCTCACGAAGATGGCCTCGCGCCGCGGCGTCGAGACGCGCGTCGTGGACACCCTCGACTACGACGCCTACGAGGAGGCCGTCGACGAGGACACGGCGTTCGTCCACGTCGAAACGATAGCCAACCCCTCGCTGAAGACGCCGGACTTCGAGCGTCTGGCCGACATCGCCCACGAGGCGCGCGCCCCGTTGGTCGTCGACAACACGTTCGCGACGCCCTACCTGTGCCGACCCATCGAACACGGCGCCGACATCGTCTGGGAGTCGACGACGAAGTGGATTCACGGGTCGGGGACGACCGTCGGCGGGATACTGGTCGACGGCGGGACGTTCCCGTGGGCGCGCGCCGACTACGATGAACTCTCCGGGGAGAACCCCGCGTTCGGCGTCGACTTCGTCGAGCGATTCGGCGACCGGGCGTTCGCGATGGCCGCGCGTCAGCGCTCGCTCCGCACCCTCGGAAACCAGCAGTCGCCGTTCGACGCGTGGCAGACGATTCAGGGCGTCGAGACCCTCCCGCTTCGGATGGAGAAACACTGCGCGAACGCCCGCGAAGTGGCGGAGTTCCTCCGCGGTCACGACGACGTGGCGTGGGTGTCCTATCCCGGATTCGAGGACCATCCGACGCACGGGAACGCGAGCGAATACCTAGAGGGAGGCTACGGCGGTATGGTCACCTTCGGCCTCGCGGACGGCTACGAGGCGGCCAAGCGCACCTGCGAGAACACCGACCTCGCCTCCTTCCTCGCCAACATCGGCGACGCGAAGACGCTCGTCATCCACCCCGCCTCGACGACGCACGCGCAGTTGAGCGCCGAGGAGCAACGGGCGGCGGGCGTCGGCCCCGACATGCTCCGCCTCTCCGTCGGCATCGAAGACTCGGCGGATATCGTCGCCGACTTGGACGAGTCGATTCGCCGGGCCGCGGAGGCGGTTCGGTAAGATGCAGACCGACAGCGGCACCGTCGACGTGGGCGCGTTCGACTTCGAGTGCGGGGCCGACATCCCCTCTCTGGAGGTCGCCTACGAGTCCTACGGCGAGTTCGACGGCGACAACGCCGTCCTCGTCTGCCACGCCCTCACCGGCAGCCAGAACGTCGCGGGCTACGGGACGAACACGGCCGGACAGGCCCGCGCGTGGTGGAACGACATCGTCGGCGCGGGCAAGGCCATCGACACGAACGACTACTACGTCGTCTGCGCGAACGTCCCCGGGTCCTGCTACGGGACGACCGGCCCCGCCTCTCCGGGTCCGGACGGCGAACCGTACGGCACGGACTTTCCGCCGGTCACCGTGGGCGACTGGACGCGCGCCCAGCGTCTCCTCCTCGACGAACTCGGCGTCGGCCGCCTGCACGCCGTCGTCGGCGGCAGCGTCGGCGGGATGAACGCTCTCGACTGGGCGCAGCGCTACCCCGACGACGTGCATCACCTCGCCGTCGTCGCCGCCGCCGGCCGCCTCGACCCGCAGTGTCTCGCCCTCGACGCCATCGCGCGGCGCGCCATCACCACCGACCCGGACTGGAACGGCGGCGACTACTACGATTCGGACCCGCCCACGGACGGCCTCGCCCTCGCCCGCCAACTCGGCCACGTGATGTACCTCTCGAAAGCGTCGATGGAGCGGAAGTTCGGCCGGCGCGCCGCCGGCCGCGACGCCCAACGGGAGTCGTTCCCGACGGACCCCGCGGCCGCGTACTTCCCCTACCGCGACGTGGAGTCCTACCTCGACTACCAGGCCGAGAAGTTCGTCGAGCGCTTCGACGCGAACTCCTATCTCTACCTCACGCGCGCGATGGACGACTACGACCTCGCGGAGGGGTACGAGAGCGACGCCGACGCCCTCGCTGCCTTCGAGGGCGAGACGCTGCTGCTCTCCTTCACGGGCGATTGGCACTTCACGACCGAGCAGTCCGAGTCGCTGGCCGAGTCGCTCCGCGAACTCGACGCCCCCGTCGCCCACCACGTCGTCGAGTCCGACCACGGCCACGACGCCTTCCTCGTCGAACCCGAGAAGGTCGGCCCGCCGCTCAGGGACTTCCTCGACGCGGGCGTCGAGGGCCGCGCGATTCACGACACCGAGGAGGAACCCGAGTCGCTGCCGGACGACCGGGACTTCGCGCCGGTGCACTCCTCGCTGTTCAGTCGGTGAGCGGAGGAACGCTCGCGGCGAAATCGCCGCATTCGGAAAAGAGAACGAGCGCGTCGGACGCGCTACGGAGGCCGACGCGCCGCGTGAGGCTCCGAACGGCTACCGCGTCGCCATCCGCATCGCTTCCGCCTTGTCGTCGGCGAGAAGGACTTCGACCTCCGGGAGGTCGTCGATCCGACTCCGGAGCGCCATGTTCTTGATGGTATCGGAGACGATAATCCAGCGGTCGATACCGAACTCGACGCCCGCCTCCGCGGCCTCGTTCGCCCGTTCGAAGACGTCGGAGTTCAGCGGCGACTCCATCTCCAGAACCGACACGTGCGTGTCGACGGCCGGTCGAGAGGCGAGTTTCTCGAACCGCTCGTTCACCTCCGCGAACATCTCGTCGGTCAGATCCATGTCCGCGTGGAAGTCCGCCACGAGAACGTTGTCTTCGACGTACAGTTCCCATCGTTTGCTTTGCATGTACGGAGTCGATTCGTACCGGCGACAAATACGTTCCGTATAGAATATCTATTCTGATATCGAGCGCGTCACCGCCTCAGTACGGACGAGTGACTCGCGCGCCGGAGCCGGTGTCCCGCAGTCGGGGTTCGGAGTGGCTGTGGTCCGACCGGACGCACCGTCCGCGAGACCACCCGGATGGACCCGAAGCGACTTTCCCGTCCCCGAACGACGCCGTTCGTATGTCGTTCGCTCGTCTCATCGGTCGACTCGGCGGCCTCCTCGCCGCCGCCGTCGGCGCCTTCGTCGCCTACTACGGTCTGCTCGTCGGGTCCGCGACGGTCCCGAGAGGTCTCGACGCGCTGCTCGCCGGCGAACTCAACGTCTTCGTCGTCATCGGTCTCTCCGGTGTCGTCGTCGCCCTCGTCGGCCTCGCCGTCGCCGCGGGCCGCGGTCGGCCGTGGGCTATCACCGTCGGCACGCTCTTGATCGCCGTCGCGGCTCTCGGCCTCGCCCTGTACGCGCTCTCGCCGCTCGTCGTACTCGTGGCTGGCGTCGTCGGCCTTCTCCTGTTCTTCTCCGGGGCGTCGCTGAACGCGGCACGCGGCGACGCGACCTGACGCGGTCCGCCGCGCGCGCCGCCTCGTTTTAACACCCCGTCACGCGTCCTCACGCGCATGGCGGACGACACAGACAACGCGGACGACGGAACCGACGGGAACGACGCGAACGGAACGCCGGGGTTCAGCACGCGAAGCCTCCACGCCGGGCAGGAACCGGACGCTGCCACCGGGGCGCGCGCGCCGCCCATCTACCAGACCACCTCCTACGTCTTCGACGACGCCGAGGACGCCGCGGGTCAGTTCGCCCTGGAGAAGGAGGGGTACATCTACTCGCGGCTGATGAACCCGACGGTGGCGATGCTGCAGGAGCGACTCGCCTCCCTCGAAGGTGGCGTCGGCGCGGCGGCCACCGCCTCCGGGATGGCGGCGTTCGACCTCGCCACGTTCCTCCTCGCCGAGGCGGGCGACAACATCGTCTCCGCCTCGTCGCTGTACGGCGGGACGTACACCTACCTCACGCACACCGTCGAGCGGCGGGGCGTCACGACGAAGTTCGTCGACACGCTGGATTACGACGCCTACGACGAGGCCATCGACGACGACACCGCGTTCGTCCACGTCGAGACCATCGGCAACCCCGCCCTGGTAACGCCCGACTTCGAGCGTCTCGCGGAGGTGGCGCACGACAACGGCGTCCCCCTGTTCGTCGACAACACGTTCGCGACGCCCTACCTCTGCCGACCGCTCGAACACGGCGCCGACTTGGTGTGGGAGTCGACGACGAAGTGGATTCACGGCGCGGGCACGACCATCGGCGGCGTCCTCGTCGACGGCGGGTCGTTCCCGTGGACCGACCACGCCGAGAAGTACTCCGAGATAGCGAAACCGAACCCGGCGTACCACGGCGTCGACTTCTCCGAGCGGTTCGGCGATGCGGCGTTCACCTACGCGGCCATCGCCCGCGGCCTGCGCGATTTGGGTAACGCCCAGTCGCCGTTCGACGCGTGGACCACCCTGGAGAAGATAGAGTCGCTCCCGCTGCGGATGGAGAAACATTGCGAGAACGCGATGGCCGTCGCGGAGTTCCTGGAGGACCACGACGCCGTCTCGTGGGTGAACTACCCCGGCCTCGAATCCCACGAGACGCACGAGGAGGCCTCGAAGTACTTGGAGGGCGGCTACGGCGGGATGATAACGTTCGGCCTCGCGGAGGGCTACGAGGCTGCGAGGGGAACCGTGAACGGCGTCGAACTCGCCTCGCTGCTCGCCAACGTCGGCGACGCGAAGACGCTCGTCATCCACCCGGCGTCGACGACCCACCAGCAGCTCACGGAGGACGAACAGGCCGCCGCGGGCGTGACGCCCGACATGGTCCGCCTCTCCGTCGGCGTCGAGGACGCCGCGGACATCGTCGCGGACCTCGAACAGGCCATCGAGGGGACGACGAACTGAGCGCGGATTCGACTACCCGAAGACGACCGTCTGGGGGGTTTAACGCCCCCCGTTCCGCAGTTCGAACGTGACCGAAGCACTCCTTCTCGTCGGTATCGCCGTCGCCTTCTTCGTCGGATTCAACATCGGCGGGTCGAACACCGGGGTCGCCTTCGGTCCCGCGGTGGGCAGCCGAACCGTCTCGAAACTCGGCGCGGGGGCGCTCATGGGCGTCTTCGCCCTCCTCGGCGGCTGGACCGTCGGCCGGCGCGTCGTCACGACGCTCGGCTCGGACCTCGTTGTCGGCGACCCGTTCACCGTGGCGGCGAGCGTCGTCGTCCTCCTGTTCGTCGGCCTCGCCCTGTTCGTCTCGAACCTGTTCGGCGTGCCCGCCTCCACCTCGATGACCGCCGTCGGTGCCGTCGCAGGCTACGGATTGGCGACCGACCGACTCGCGACCGGACTCGCCCTGGAAATCGTCTCGTGGTGGCTGGTCGCCCCGCTCGCGGGCTTTTGGATCAGCGCCGTCGTCGGGCGCTACGCCTACGCCGACATCGACGCGCGGGTCGCCATCGACCGCTCGGAGGGACCGCTCTTGGCGCTTCGTCGCGACGGCGTCCTGCCCGTCCCGACGCTCGGCGAAGGAACGACGCGCCGCGAACTCTCCGGCTCGTTCCTCGTCGTCGCCATCGGCTGTTACATGGCGTTCTCCGCGGGCGCGTCGAACGTCGCCAACGCCGTTGCGCCCCTCGTCGGCAACGGCTCGCTGTCGATGGACGCGGGCATCCTCCTCGCGGCCGTCGCCATCGCCGTCGGTGCGCTCACCATCGCCCGCCGGACGCTGGAGACGATGGGCAACGACCTCACCGAACTCCCCCTGACCGCCGCCCTGGTCGTCGCGACTGTCAGCGCGACGCTCGTCACCGTGCTGTCGTGGCTCGGCATCCCGGCCAGTTTCGTCGTCATCGCCACCATGTCCATCGTCGGCCTCGGGTGGGGGCGCGAGACGGTCCGCGAACGGGAAGCGTCGGTCCTCGCATCCCCCTCGCCCACCCCGGACCCGACCGCACCCGGACCCCCGGATCGCCTCGACGCCGCGGACCCGGGACTCGACGCGGACGGGCGGGCGGCCCTGTACCGGCCGGCGACGACGGCGCGAGTCGTGTTCCTGCAGAACCTCGTCCCCGCGGTGGCCACCGTCGGCGCGTACCTCGTCTTCTCGGCCGTCGGCCCCGCCGTCGCCCTCTGAGGGTCGAGGGGTCGAACCCGGAACCGGATGATGACGCTTATCCACGGCTCCCCCGAAGGTTCACCCGTGGTCGAAATACTCCTCGTCGTCGGCCTCCTCGTCGCCGTCTTCGTCGGCTTCAACATCGGCGGCTCCTCCACCGGCGTGGCCTTCGGCCCGGCCGTCGGCAGCGGCCTCCTCAGCAAACTCGCCGCGGCCGCGCTGATGACCGCGTTCGCCCTGCTCGGCGCGTGGACCGCCGGACGGGAGGTCATCAAGACGATGGGCGGTCAGATCGTCCCGCAGTCGGAGTTCACGCTCGCGGCGAGCGTCGCCGTCCTCTTCTTCGTCGGCCTCGCCCTGCTCATCTCGAACACGTTCGGCGTCCCCGCCTCCACCTCCATGACCGCCGTCGGCGCCATCGCCGGTCTCGGCGTCGCCACGGGGACGCTCGACGAGGGCGTGATGCTCGAAATCGTCTCGTGGTGGATCGTCGCCCCCGTCATCGCCTTCTGGACCTGCGCCATGGTCGGCCGGTACGTCTACCCGCACCTCGACGCGAAACTCAAACTCGACAGTTCGCCGGGACCGCTCGTCGA
The DNA here is from genome assembly GCF_031624635.1 of Halogeometricum sp. S3BR5-2. Taxonomy (NCBI): domain Archaea; kingdom Methanobacteriati; phylum Methanobacteriota; class Halobacteria; order Halobacteriales; family Haloferacaceae; genus Halogeometricum; species Halogeometricum luteum. The sequence goes on from NZ_JAMQOQ010000005.1 coordinate 328,969, forward strand.
GATAGACAAATACGGTATCCCGACGCCGAAACTGGGGCCGAACACCACCGTCCGCGAGGCGGCCAGCACCGTCCTCGTCGTCGTCATCGCCTGCTACATGGCCTACTCGGCGGGCGCGTCGAACGCCGCGAACGCCGTCGCGCCCCTCGTCGGCAACGGCGCCCTCGGAATCAACGAGGGCATCCTCCTCGGCGCGGGCGCCATCGGCCTCGGCGCGTTCACCATCGCCCGCCGGACGCTCGACACCGTCGGCAACGACCTCACCGAACTCCCGATTCTCGCGGCGCTCATCGTCGAGACGGTGTCGGCGTCGCTCATCACGTTCCTCTCGTACATCGGCATCCCCGCCAGCCTCGCCGTCTCGGCGACGATGTGCATCGTCGGCCTCGGGTGGGGTCGGGCGACCCGCACGGTGACCATCGGCGAGGCCATCGGCGGGAAATCGCCCGGCATGTCGGTGAACGCCCTGACCGCCGAGACGCGCGAGGACGTGCCGCCGGTCGGCGAGGAGTCCGAGACGGACCTCGCCGGGTCGGACCTGTTCGACCCGGGGACGACCGGCCGCGTCATCTTCTTCTGGCTACTCACGCCGTCGCTGTCGGCCGTCGCCTCCTACGCGCTGTTCTCGGTCACGCCGCTGTGACCGCGATTGGGTTTAGGCGGGCCAAATAACCGAAATTCGGCCGATTTGGGGGTCCGATTTTCGGCGAAGAACAGCAAAGTCTAATGGCGTGCGTCGTGAACCAATCGGTGATGCCCACGGTAGAATACCTCAACTACGAAGTACTCGACGACAACGGCTGGGAAATCGACGACGACGACCTCTTCGAGAAGGCCGCCGACGCGGACTTCGACGACGAAGACTACGGCTCTCTCGAAGTCAACCAGGGCGAGTACATCCTCGAAGCGGCCGAGGCGCAGGGCTACGACTGGCCCTTCTCGTGCCGCGCGGGCGCCTGCGCGAACTGCGCGGCCATCCTGAAAGAGGGCGAAATCGAGATGGACATGCAGCAGATTCTCTCCGACGAGGAGGTCTCTGACAAGAACGTCCGTCTCACCTGCATCGGGTCGCCGGAGGCAGACGAGGTCAAAATCGTCTACAACGCGAAGCACCTCGACTACCTCCAGAACCGCGTCATCTAATCGCGGAGCGTATCTCCGACGATATACGACCGCGAACTGCAGGCGACCTCGAATCCGATTTTTTCCGCGTACACTCCTTCGAGGCGAGAGAGTTCTCCTCGCTGTGGGAACCGTTCGTCAGGTGACCTTCTCTCTCGACGACTCCCCGCAGTAGACACACGCTACGACTCGGTACGGTTTCTTCGCGTAGTCCCGGTTTTCGACTCGGATGTCGTCTCTGGTCTCGCCTCGGAGCAGTTCGAGGTGGACCGCGTGCTCTCGCCGACCACCGCAGTCCTCGCAGTGTCTGATCGCGGATTCGGTAACGCCGGACGTCTTCCCGGACTGTTTACTTGTCATGGTTGGGGGGCGACGAGCGGTTCGGGGGAGTACCGCTCGTCAACGTCTCGTGAGACGACGATTTCGATGATACGTCTGTACGCTGTCGTTGAAACGCTTATTTGTATCTCTAAGGTTTATCTGAAATTAAATTTCTCCGACTAATCCGGCGGTCTGATTTCGACGGCTCCGCCTCCGTCTCTCCCGAGAGAACCGAATGCGCGCCCGAATCGCTCGCGAGCGCCGCCGCCGATAACGGAAACATATTCCGACTTTTCGGAGTTCCCGATACTCCATGATAGGTATGAGCACAGACTAAATGCGTCGACGCCGTACGACAAGCGGGACGACTGAACGCCCCCTTTGTGTGTTCCTCACGGGGCCCTAATGTGGGTTGCTGGCAGTCCGTTCGTCGCGCAGACGAGTGGACACATAATCGGCTTTTACGCGCCCCAGACCAGTCAACCATGATACCTTCCCGTTCGCGGAGTCACGAGCCGAATCTCCGTCACGACCCGTCCGCACTGCTCGCTCTCCGACCACGTCCGTCGACGGATGCCGGGGGTGAGGACCGATGACCGCCTTGCTCCAGTTCACCGTCCAGAGCGACGAGTTCGTCCTCGGAGAGGCGCTGGACGTGGACGCCGCGACGTACATCGAACTCACCCAGTTCGTCCCCGTCGGAGAGGCCCTCATCCCGTACTTCTGGGCGGACACGGAGGACGACGACGCGGTCGCTTCGGCGGTCCGCGCCTCCGAGTACGTGGAGTCGGTCGACAAACTCAACGGTGCGACCGGACGGAGTCTGTTCCAGGTGCGGTGGAAGCCGGGCGTCGACGGGTTGCTCGACGCCCTGGAGACGCACGACCTCGCGGTCCAACGGGCCATCTGCTCGGAGGGCAGTTGGCGATTCGAACTCATCGCCGAAGATAGAGAGACGTTCGCGGAGTTCCAATCCACCTGCAAGGAGAAGGGACTCGACCTGACGGTGACTCGCTTGTCGGACAGTATCGCCCGCGACAGCGCCCTGTACGGGTTGACCGACAAGCAACGAAACGCGCTCCTCGAGGCGTACGAAGCGGGCTATTACGACGTGAACCGAACGGTCAGACTCGGAGAGATAAGCGAGGAACTGGAGATAAGCCAGCAGGCGCTCGGCGCACTCCTCAGACGCGGGACCGGTTCCCTGATCGAGCACACCATCGCCGTCGAACACAGCGTGTAGCTCTCCCACCGGAAAAGCCGCCAGTGAGGTGGCGACTCGTGTGGACGACATCTCGGATACTGGTGGGACGCGCTCCGAAATGCCTCGCCCACCAGCAGCGATACCTCCGCCCGTGTCTACAGAGAACGTCGGAAGCCGACCGCTGATGGACGTTCCGAGGTCGACGGTGCGGCGACGTAAGCGTCCGGATTGTACGTGAAAACCACTCATTACCCTTCGCCGACGGGCCCCGGTCGCGGCGCCGACCCGACGGCGCCGACCAGACATATCAGATACATTTCCTATCCGTGCCGCGGTCCGGAGCCGACGATACGCCGTCTCGGGGCTCCTCCGCAGCATCGTTCGCCGCGGCCGGGCCATTTATCAGACAGCCAGACACATAGTTTCGCTAACGCTGTTCACCCGTTCGCCCTCCATGCCCTCAGACGCACCCCTCGCCCTCTACGTCGACCCCGACCCTGACCGCGCCGACGCGCTTCGTTCGGCCCTCCGGGAGTCGCACCCGGACCTCCGGCTTCGGACCGTCACGACCGTCTCGGCCGCCGAGACGGCGCTCTCGGAGTCGTCGGTCGACTGCGTGGTCGCCCGCCTGACGCTCTCGGGCGCCGAGTCGTCCGGAGAGGATCCGGCCGGCGACACATCGTCCGTCGACGCCGCCCCGTCCGCCCCCGACGACGGCGTGGACTACCTCGCGTCCGTCGCCGCGCGGTATCCGTCGGTCACGACGGTCCTGTTCGATACCGAACGCTCGCCTGAACTCCTCGGCCGGGTCCGTGAGGCGGGGGTCGACGAGTACGTCCGGGACACCGGCCCCGACGGCGCCGCCGTCCTCGGCGACTACGCCGTCGCCGCCCGGACGGCGCCGCCCGACCGGACGGACGCGGAGTCCCGGGAGACCCGAGAGACGCTTGAGACGCTCCTCGACGTCTCCTCGGACCTCATCCTCTCCATCGACGAGGAGAACACCATCCGGTTCGTGAACTCGGCCGTCGAGGACGTCCTCGGCTACGCGCCGGAGGAACTCGTGGGCGAACCGCTCGACGTCATCACGCCCGACGAGATGGGGGCGCGCCACAGGCGGGGACTGGCCCGCTATCTGGAGACGGGCGAACGGCGCCTCGACTGGGGGGAGGTCGAACTCCCGGGCGTTCACCGCGACGGCCACGAGGTACGGCTGAGCCTCGCGTTCAACGAACTCGGCTCGACGGACGGGCGACGCTTCGTCGGCATCGCCCGCGACGTCACCGAGCGAAAGCGCCGCGAGCGCGATTTAGAGCGGTACGAGGCGATGGTCGAAACCGTCCAGGACGGCGTGTACGTCCTCGACGACCGGAGCCGGTTCGTCGCGGTCAACCGGGCGTTCACCGAACTCGTCGGGCGATCCGAGGAGGAACTGCTCGGCGAACCGGCGACGACCGTATCCGACGAGGAGACGAACGAGGAGGTCGAGTCGCTGCTGGCGGAGTTGCTGCGAAACGACGGGAACGCCGTCACGTACGAGACGACGGTGTCGACGCCGCGGGGGGACGTCCCCACGGAGACGCGCATCTCGCCGTTCCCCTTGGGCGACGGGACGTACGGCCGCGTCGGCGTCGTCCGCGACGTCACCGAGCGACAGCGTAGGGAGTCGCAACTCGCCTCGCTCAACGAGACGGCGCAGGCGCTGACGACCGCCGAGACGGCCGAGGAGGTGTGCGAACTGGCCGTCCGGGCGGCCGCGGAGACGCTGGAACTCCCCCTCTCGGACATCAAACTGTACGACGACGGGGGCGAACTCGTCGTCACCGCGCGCACCGACGCCGCCGAGGAGTACGTCGGCGACGGGTCGCTGTTCGGCCCGGACTCCGACGTGCCGTGGCGGGTGTACGCCAGCAGCACCAGCGCGGTGTACGACGACCTGGCCGCCGAGGAGTCCTCGGAGTCGCCGCTCCGGAGCGCCATCGTCCTCCCCATCGGCAAGTACGGCGTCTTCGTCAGCGGTCGCACGGAGGCGAGCGCGTTCTCCGAGACGGACGTCGTCCTGGCGAACATCCTCGTCGCCAACGTGCGCGCCGCCCTCGAACGCACCGACAGAGAGCAGACGCTGCGCGAACAGAAAGCGGAGTTGGAGGCGCGCACGGCGACCTTAGAGCGCGTGAACCGCATCAACACCGTCATCCGCGACCTGACGCGGGCGCTCACGGAGGCGACCTCCCGCGAGGAGATAGAGCAGGTCGTCTGCACGCAGTTGGCCAACGCCGACCCCTACCGGTTCGTCTGGATCGGCGAACAGGAGACCGTAAACGGGGACCTCGTCCCCCGCGCGTCCGCCGGCGTCGGCCGCGGCTACTTAGAGGAGATAACCGTCACCGTCGACGACAGTCCGACCGGTCGGGGACCGGCCGGTCGGGCGGTCCGAACGCGCGAACCGCAGGTGCAGAACAACCTCCACACCGACCCGCCGTTCGAACCGTGGCGCGCGAAGGCGCTCCAGCGGGGGTTCCGCGCCTCCATCTCCATCCCGCTCGTGTACAAGGAGACGATGTACGGCGTGTTGAACCTGTACGCGGGCGAACCCGGCGTCTTCGACGACCTGGAGGTGAACGTGCTGGAGGAACTCGGCAAGACCATCGGCTTCGCCATCAACGCCCTCGAACGGCGCAAGGCGCTCGTCAGCGACCGGGCGGTGGAACTGGAGTTCCGGATGGACGACGTGGACATCCCGCCCGTCACGCTGCCGCGAGAGACCGAGAGCACGTTCGAACTCGACGCGCTGGTCGAACGGGGCGACGGCGAGGTTCGCATCTTCTTCGTCGTCGACGGCATCGACCCCGACGAGGCGCTGTCCGTCTCCTCGCAACTGACGACCATCGGGAACGCGAGCCTCATCTCCGAACGCGACGACGGCCACCTGTACGAGGCCACGTTGGAGGACGGGAACTTCTTCGGTGCGCTCCTCGACTACGGCGCGCACCCCACCGGGTTCACGGCGACGCCCGACGGCGCGACGCTCACCGTCGAACTCCCGCGGACCGGCGACATCCGGGCGTTCCTCGACATGCTCCTCCGGACGTACGACGGGGTCGAACTCGTCGCCCGCCGCGAACTCGAACGGCCCATCCAGACCGAATCGGAGTTCCGCGCGCTCTACCGCAAGCGCCTCACGGACCGACAGGAGGAGGTGCTCCGGACGGCGTACTTCGCGGGCTTCTTCGACTGGCCCCGGAAGGCGACCGGAAAACAGGTCGCGGAACTCCTCGACGTCTCACAGCCGACGGTGAACCGGCACGTTCGGAAGGGCGAGTACGAACTGTTCTCGCTCGTGTTCGGGGAGCAGCGACCGGACGATGAATCAGTATAGCGCCCCGACCGCCCGGGGGGATATCCAGATACGCCATAGGAACATGGGGCCGGACGCGATAGTATGAGCTGTCAATGAGTGAGTGTCAAACCGTCTGCGTCAGTTCTGAGGGAGACGTCTGTTTCGCCGTAATCGATGCCGTGTCGGAACTCACGGCCACCGACCCGCTCGAACTCGAACCGCTGGGGGCCGTCGTCGACACCGACGCCGTCGAGACGCTGTTCGACTCCGCGCCGTCCGGGACCGTCCGACACGACGCCAGCCTGTCGTTCCGATACGAGAACTGCGACGTGACCGTCGGGAGCGACGGAACCGTCTCCGCGACCCGCGCGGCGACGACGGCGACGTTCGAGTCCGAGTACCCCGCCGCTTCCGCCGTCGACGTGGGGTCGGCGGCGGGCGGCCGAGGCGATGCCGACGTCCGGTAACTCGACGGACCGTCCCGACGGAGGGTCCGAGTCGACCGAGTTCCGCGTCGGACGCGTCACCGTCGGCAGGTGGACGCTGATGCGGTATCCGGACGACGAAGCCGCCGAGGAGGGACGCCGCCGGGACGACGAAGTCGCCGAGGAGTGTCGCCGCTCGGACGCCGACGCGGACGGGAAACTGTGCGCCGCCTGCGGGGAGGCGGTCGACCCGACGCGCCGGCATCCGGCCGCCATCGCTCCGGACGACTCCTCGACCGTCTACCTGTTCTGCGGCGACGCCTGCAGGACGGCGTGGATGGACGACGGCGAGAACGGTCGGCGCGACGGCTGAAGGGGAACAGCGCATCCGACCACGAACGCGAACGCATACGCACACGCAACCAGATGCCCACGAACACCGACACGGAACCCGGACGCACCGACCGCTACAGATACATCCAGTACAACGACGACGGCGGCACCGTCACCGTCATCCAGGACACCGAGAACCACCACGCGTGGATTCAGTCGACGCTGCACGTCGCCGTCGAGCAGTGACGGCGACGACGTAACGCCGCGCTCCTACGCGGACGCCGAACCGTCGACCCCGTCGACGGACCCGTGCGACACTCACTCTCCGAACGCCACGCCCGGAGGCGCACCTCCGCCTCGCGGTGCCGGCGTCTCAACATTCCAAAACGCTAACTCCCCCCGGACTCGTTCGACCTGTATGTTCGCCTCCGTACCGGACCTCCTCCGTCTCGTCGTTCTGCCCCTCCTCGGGTGGGCGGCGTGGCGGGACATCGAGACGCGGCGGGTGCCCTCCGTCGTCTGGTATCCGCTCGTCGCCCTCGGCGCGGTGCTCCTCGCGTGGGACTCGCTCGGGCATCTCGCCTTCAGGCCCGTCGACCAGTTGTACTTCCTCCGCGTCGGAATCAGCCTCCTCTTCGTCGCGCCCCTCTCGTACGTGTTCTGGCGACTCGGCGGGTTCGGCGGCGCCGACGCGAAGGCGCTCATCGCCATTTCGATACTGCTGCCGACGTTCCCGCGGTACCTCCTGCCGGGGTTCGGACTCCCGGTCGTCAGAACGACGCTCGGCGTGTTCTCGATGACCGTCCTGACGAACACCGTCGTGCTCGCGGCGGGATATCCGCTCGCCCTCGGCGTCCGGAACCTCCTCGACGGGAGCGTCGAACTCCCCCTCATGTTCCTCGGCCGCCGCGTGTCGGTCCCCTCGCTGTCGACGGCGCACGGCCGCCTGTTCGAGACGACCACGGGCTACACGAGGAACGGCCTCGACATCGACGCCCTGCGGATGTACCTCCGCTGGCGCGGCCTCACGCTGACGGAACTCCGCGAAGGCCCCGACAGACTCCGCGACCCGGACAGCATCACCGAGACGCACGACCCGACGGACGGCGCCGTCGGCGACGGGATGGCCGTCGACGGCGGGACCGTCGAGGCGGAGGACCCGTGGGGCGCCGAGGCGTTCCTCGAAGACATCGACTCGACGGCGTACGGGACGACGCCGGAGAAACTCCGCGACGGTCTGCAGGTGGTCTCCTCCCGCGAGGAGGTGTGGATTTCGCCCGGCATCCCGTTCCTCGTCCCCATGTTCTTCGGCACCGTCGTCGCGTTCACCTACGGCGACATCGTCTTCGGCGTCGTCGGAGCGCTCGGTCTGGTCTGAGCACACCTCGCAAACGCGGCCCTCACGTTTCGCCGACGCGACACTTTTCTCCCGCGCGCCCCAACGGTCGGACGTGTCCCGCACCACTCGCGCCGTCGCACTCGTCGGCGGTCTGTTCGGCGGCGTCGTCTCGTACGTCCTGTACCCGGACCCGTTGCTCGCGGCGACGGCGGCGTTCGTCTGGGGCGTCGCGGGGGCGCTCACGTATCGGGAGCGGGAGACGTGGACGCGGGGGTCCGAGGGCGTCTCGCTGGCGAACGCCGTTCCGGCCGTCCTCCTCTCCGTCGTCGGGACGATGGGCGTCCACGCCGGCCTCCCCCTCCCCGACTCGCTCCGGTGGGCGCTGGTCGCCCTCGTCTTCGGGGCGGTACTCGCCGCCGTCGGCGCCGGCATCGCCCTCGGACGCCGAGGCACCGCCGCCTCCGGTTCGACGGCGGAGTCCACCGGTGCGGCGAGCGACGGAGCGGACTGACGGTCGATAGTCCGCGATTCGAGGGCTGCCACCGGTACACAAGACATATCGGCCGGAATCACGTGTCCACAGTCGATGACAGACGACGTCGAGGTCGATTTCGGGGCGGACGGTCTCGTCCCCGCGGTCGCGCAGGACGCAGACTCCGGCGAAGTGCTGATGCTCGCGTACGTCTCGCCCGAAGCCCTCGAACGCACCCGCGAGACGGGCCGCGCGCACTACTACTCCCGCAGTCGGGACGAACTCTGGGAGAAGGGGGCGACCAGCGGGCACACCCAGTCGGTCGAGGAGGTCCGCGTCGACTGCGACGCCGACACCCTCCTCTACCTCGTCGACCAGACCGGCGGCGCCTGCCACACGGGCCACCGCTCCTGTTTCTACCGCACCGTCGACGGCGAACACGTCGGCGAGAAGGTGTACGACCCCGACGACGTCTACTGATTCGAGATGACCGACGAACATTCGACTCCCACCGCGGCCGAGGCCGAGGACCTGCGCGAACGACTCGCGGCGGCGCGCGAGGCCCGCGACGACGCGGAGGAGTCGGTCGCGGAGACGGGCGAGGAGTCCGTCGTCGCCGCCGCCGACGCCTACCGGAAGGCGACGCGCCTCCTCGACCGCTACGAGGACTCCGCCGTGGGGTCCGGCGACTTCCAGGCGTACGTCGAGTTCCAGGACAAGTTCCTCGGACTCGTCGAGGACCTCCCGGAGGACCTGCCGTACCGCGACGCGTTCGAGGCCGCGGCCGACCGACTGGACCGCCGCCGCCTCCGCGAACGCGACTTCGAGGGCGCGCGCGAGGACCTCGAACCCGCCGCTTCCGCCGTCGACAGCCTCGACCGCAGGCGCGAGGCGCGCGAGGAACTGTCGTCGGCCCAACGCGACGCGAAACTCCGTCGGAAGGACATCGACGCCCGCCTCGAGGAACTGGAGCGACTGCTCGAACTCGGCGAGGCGGACGTCGAGGCGCCCGTCGAACGCCTCCGCGACCCCGTCGAGGCGTACAACGACGCCGTGACCGAGGAGTTCCGGACGTACAAGCGCGAGGAGTCGGCGTACGAGGTTGTCACGACTATCGAGGCGACCGAGTGGTACTCGCTCGTCGACTACCGGACGCCGCCGCGGGACCTCCGGGAGTTCGTCCGCGAGAGCCCCGACGCCGACGAACCGATTCCGCAACTGCTGGAGTTCGCCGACTACACGGGGTCGAAACTCGACCACTACGCCGAGGACCCGGCGGCCCTCCAGACGGCCGTCGCCGTCCACCGGACGTACCTCGAACGCCTCGACGCCGACCCCCTGCGCGTGTCGTTCCCGCCGCCGCCGGCCGAGACGCTCCGTCGCCGCGCGGACGAACTCATCTCGGTCTTGAACCGTTTCGCGGACGAGGAGACGATAGCCCGTCTGCGCGAGGTTCGGAAACTGACTCAGTTGGAGGAGTACGACCGCCTCCGGACGGCGGCGCGCGCCCGCACGGAACTGACGGACGACCAACTCGACCGACTGCGCTCGGGCGCCGTCGAGACGGACCTGCGCGAACTCCGCGAGGCGCGCGAGAACCTGACCGCCGAACTCGACGAGGACTGAACGGTCTCGGCCGTCGGCGCGTCCGCGGTGCCGGCCCCATCGACGCGCTGCTTCTTCCGACCGCGTGACGGAATCAGACCCGGTCGAGCGCGTCTTTCAGCGCCTCTTCGGCGCCCGACGCGAGTTCGGTGGCGCGCTCTTCGTTCCGCGCCTCGGCGTAGACGCGCACCTTCGGTTCGGTGCCGGAGGGGCGCACGAGCACCCACGCGTCGCCGTAGTCGAGGCGGTAGCCGTCCGTCGTGTTCGGCGTCGCCTCGGACGCTTCGGCGTACTCGTGGGCGGCGTCGAGCATCGCTTCGAGTTCCGCGTCGCTCTCGTAGGGGAGGTTGACGCGGACGTTCACGTAGTCGGAGTACGGGGCGACCACCTCGCTCGTCGGCCGTTCGGCGACGAGTTCGAGGAACTTCGCGGCGGTGTAGGCGCCGTCGCGGACGAGGCGGTAGTCCGGGAAGAAGACCCCGCCGTTGCCCTCGCCGGCGACGGGGACGGTTTCGCCCCGCGCCCAGAGGTCCCGGATTCGAGTGATGATGTTCGTCGCGCCGATGGGCGTCAGTTCGAGGTCCGCGCCCGTCTCCTCGCAGACGTCGACGAGTCGCTGGGAGACGTTGACCGCGGCGACGGTGGTGTCGTTCGGCCCGAGGTGGGCCGCGGCGAGGGCGGCCAGCGACGCCTCGCCGGCGACGAACTCGCCGTGCTCGTCGACGAAGACGGCCCGGTCGGCGTCCCCGTCGTGGGCGACGCCGACGTCGGCGTCGCTGGCCTTCACGAGGCGGCAGAGGTCGCCGAGTTTGCTGCCGACCGGTTCGGACTCGCGACCGGGGAAGCGGCCGTCGGCGTTGGCGTTGACGGTCACCACCTCGCAGCCGAGTTCGCGGAAGAACTCGGGGCTGGTGAGACACCCGGCGCCGTGGCCGGGGTCGAGGGCGACGGTCAGGCCGGCGTCGGCGATGGCCTCGCGGTCGGCCGCGGCGAGGAGGTCCTCGACGTACTCGCGGTTCGCGGAGTCGACCTCGCGTATCTCGCCCACCTCGTCCCACGCCGCGGTGGCGAAGTCCTCCGCGAGGATGTGCTCTTCGATGCGCTCTAAGTCGGACACGGAGAGTTCGACGCCGTCGTCGCCGACGAGTTTGATGCCGTTGTACTCCGGCGGGTTGTGCGAGGCGGTGACGACGACGGCCGGAACCTCCTCCACCTCGCAGTAGCGGACGACGCCCGGCGTCGGGACGGGTCCGAGCACGTCCACGTCGACGCCGACGCTGGCGAGGCCGCTCGTCGCCGCGTCGGAGAACATCTCGCCCGTCGTTCGGGTGTCCCGCGCGACCACCGCACGGTCCGACGCCCAGACTGTTCCGGCCGCCTTCGCGACTCGCAGGACGAACTCGGGCGTGAGACCGTCACCCACCACGCCCCGGGTCCCGCTCGAGCCGAACAGCTTCATTACCTCCTTTTGATTCGTCCGGCGTCAAAGCGGTTGCGAATCGATTCCTTCGAATCGCTCGCGTCTCTCCCGAACGATGTCCACGTTTTCGCCCCTCGCGGCTGACGTTCCGGGGCCGGTCCGCTCCCCGGCGGCCGCGTCGACCCGGCCCCGACCCGCGCCCGCACGTCAGCCGTCTCCGGTGACTTTACGCGCGCCGGGCGTTCACGCTCCGGTATGACGGAGGCGTTTCCGACGTTCGAGGTGGTCCCCGCGGTGGACATGCAGGACGGCGAAGTCGTCCAGTTGGTGCAGGGCGAACGCGGCACCGAGACGCGCTACGGCGACCCGGTCGAGGCCGCGGAGCGCTGGGTCGACGAGGGGGCGCGCACGCTCCACCTCGTCGACCTCGACGGCGCGTTCGAGGGCGAGCGAAAGAACGCCGACGCGGTGGAGGCGGTGGTCGAGGCCGTCGACGTGCCCGTCCAGTTGGGCGGCGGCATCCGGTCGGCCGACGACGCGGTCGAACTGCTCGAACTCGGCGTCGAACGCGTCATCCTCGGCACCGCGGCCGTCGAGACGCCGGAGATAGTGGGCGAGATAAGCGAGTCGCACCCCGACTCGGTGATGGTGAGCCTCGACGCCAAGGACGGAGAGGTCGTCGTCTCGGGGTGGACCGAGGGAACGGGGCTGGACCCCGCCGAGGCCGCCGCGCGCTACGAGGACCTCGGCGCGGGCGCGATACTGTTCACCGACGTGGACGTCGAGGGGCGGTTAGAAGGGGTTCAGACCGACGTGACGAGTCGGGTCGTCGACGCCGTCGACATCCCGGTCGTCGCCTCCGGCGGCGTCGCGTCGCTCTCCGACGTTCGAGCACTGAAAGAGGCGGGCGCGGCGGCCGTCGTCGTCGGGACGGCCCTCTACGAGGGGACGTTCACGCTCGGAGAAGCGCAGGCGGCGGGCCGCGAGTAACGGGAGTCCTCGCCGCTCGTCGCGCGTTCGGGGCCGAGTCGCGCGCTCGCGGCCGCGCGCTGTTCTCGCCGCATCGCCGGTCCGGTCACTCCACGTCCCGCCGTCGCTTCCCGCGCGCCGGCCGGTCGGTGGTGACTCTCGCCACCGCGGCCGTCGACACGAGGGCGATCAGCGCGACGCCGAGCGCGGTCCCGGTGCCGGACTGCGCGAACAGCAGGAGGCATCCGAGCGTCAGCGTGTACAGCGCCACCGCCGCTCCCTTCATGCGCATGGCTACTACTCTCTTGACGGCCCGAGACGCATGAATATCCGGCAGACACCCGTCAGACGGTATGCAAGCGGCATGCACTGAACGTCCGGATGTCCCGACGATGCGAGACCCGGTAGTGTGACGATGTGAAGTAACGACAGGGACTTCAGACGTGTAAACGTCTTCTGTACCACTGTTCGTCGCGGAGCGTACCCGCGGGAACAGGGTGAAAAATTCAGATGTACTTCGATACAACGTCAGTCTCGACCGAGTCGCCACGAAGACTTGTTACCGGCCGTCGACAGCCGGCCACCCCCTTCAGCCAGGATGAATCGCACGCGGCCATCGCCGCCGCCCGGATCGGGGCGTTCCCCCTGCCCGCGGAGTCGTGGTGAGATGCTGCTAGAACTCTCGGTACCGGTCGGCGCGTTGGGACTCGTCGCTCCCGAGGCGTCTCTCCCGTCGCTCACCGTCGAATTCGAGCGCACCGTGTTCGCTTCGGACTGTACCTCCTTGGTCGTCGTTTCGGACGAGGACGCGGCGTCGACGGCGGCCGCGTTCCGGGAGCGCCCTATCGTCGAGGACGTCCTCCGCGTCGACGAGGTGGAGGACGGAGTGGTCTATCGACTCTCGTGGGGCGAGACGTTGCCCGACCTGTTCCAGCGTATCCGAGAGTTCGACGGCGCGCTCCTCCGGGCCAGTTCGCACGACGGGAAGTGGCATCTGGCGATTCGGTTCCCGGACCGCGTGACGATGTCGAAGTTCTACGTGACGTACGACGACTCCGCGTATCCGATAACCATCCATCGCATCAGCGCGTCCGAGCCGGCGGTCAACGCGTCGGAGGACCGTCTGACACCGACGCAGCGAAAAGTGCTCCGACGGGCGTGGGAAGGCGGGTACTTCGACATTCCGAGGCGGATGCCGCTGACGGAACTCGCCGACGAGTTCGACGTCTCGGATACCGCAACCTCGCAGACGCTGCGACGCGGAACCGCCAACCTCCTCGGACGATACCTCGGCGGCTCCAAGCGGAACGAATCCGTGAACCCCCCCGATAACTGACGGGGTACACGCGCGTCTGCCGGCGGTCCCCGCCGACGCGTCGCTCGTCCGATAGTGACGACGCGGGTCGAGAGCGTCGCTTCGGGAGTCCTCGCGCACTCAGCCGCGGGTGCGTTCGTCGCTCTCGTCGCTTCCGAGCTGCCACGTGAACATGGCCCTCAGTACGACGACTAGACTGTTGGTTTCGCCCGCTCCCCAGATGGCCGTTTCGTCGCGGGGTTCCGGCGGGTGGTCGCCGTTCCCTCGGACGAGGACGCTCACGAGCGTCTTCTTCCCGTCGACCATCAGGAGCCGACCGGCGGGGGTCTCCGACCACACCCACAGCGATTCGAACAGTTCTGCGTCCGGGACCGCGTCTTGGATATCCCCCTGTACGGACTCGGAGAGTCCGGCCACCCGGACAGTGACGCCGCGGTCGGCGGCCGCGCGAAGCCGAGCGACTATCTCCTCGGTGAGGAGTTCTTCGACCGTCATGATCGCGATTTCGTCGGTCGCGGTCTCGACGAGCTCGGTGACGCGGTCGGCGATCGTCTCGCGCCCGGTGACGGTCCAGACGCCGCGTTGTTCGGCCGTCGCCGACGCCGGTTCGACGTCGTTCAACGCGTTGATCAGTCTGTCCAGTCGGCGGGTGTACTCGCGTTCGAGCCGCCGTCTGGTCGTCTCCGAGGAGACGACCCAGAACTGCTTGGGAGAGGACTGCCGTACGTCGACCAACCCCCGTTCCCGCAGTTCCTTGACGGCGTCGTACACGCGCGTTCGGGGGACGTCGGATACGTCGCTGACGTCCCGTGCGGTCCCTCTTCCGAGGCTGGCCAGCGCCACGAACGTCCTGGCGGCGTAGCTACTCAGCCCGATGGCTTCGAGTTGTTCGACGGCGACGGCGTCCGGAGCGGTCGGAGAATCTGTGGGCATGGTGGCACGATCTCTCGTTCCGAAACTGCCCGGAGGCAGTTTCGGCGCACGGCCGCAGTGAGGTTGGGACCCAGTCGGGCCGTACGCTATCTACCGCTGCGTTCTCCTTCGGTATATTTGTATTGTGATTAAGTGAGTGAACGGAACGTCGGGACGCAGTGTGCCCCCCCCTGCATCGATATTCATAGAAAGAATCCTGTGATTATCTGAGTGAACCCAGTTTTCAAGTCGTTCACCGACGTAGATAACACGTCTCTGACACTCGCCGTATCGATTCCGAGGACGACGCGCTGGAGCGGAAACGTCTTTCGTCGCGACATTGAACTGCGAGGTAGCGACTGGATAGCCGGTCTATGAGGTTGGGACCCATGGATGACCTAACAAACGTCGAACGAGCGATCGAACTGCTCCAGAAGCTCGGGCTGAAAGAGTACGAAGCGAAGTGCTTCGTCGCGCTCTCACAGCTTCCGAGCGGAACCGCGAAACAAATCAGCGAGATATCCGAGGTACCCCGAACCCGCGTCTACGACGCGGTCAGGGTGCTCGAAACGAAGGGGCTCGTCGAGATACAGCACTCGAATCCGCAGCGGTTTCGCGCGGTGCCCATCGAGGAGGCGGCGGAGACGCTCCGGTCCGAGTACGAGTCGCGGACGGACTCGCTCCGAGAGACCCTTCGCGGCATCGACTCGGCCACCGTCGACGACGACGTCGACGTCTCGCACGAGGTGTGGGCGCTCTCCGGACACGCGGCCATCGCGACTCGGGCGACGCAACTCATCGACGAGGCCGAACGGGAAGTCGTCCTCATCGTCGGCACCGAGGAGACGCTGACCGACCAGTTGACCGGCCGTCTGGAGTCCGCTCAGGACCGCGGCGTCGACGTCATCGTCGGGACCGTCTCCGAGGCGTTGCAGGAGGAGGTACGCGGAACGCTCCCGAACGCTGAGGCGTTCGTCTCGGGGCTGGACTGGTTGCGTCCGGCGATGTCGGGTGACGAGACGGAGATCACTCGACTCCTGTTAGTCGACCGCTCGACCATCCTCGTGAGTACCGCACACCGGCCCGACGGGACGGAGAGCGCCCCCGAGCAGGCGGTGTTCGGACGCGGGTTCGACAACGGCCTCGTGACCATCGTCCGCCGCCTGATGGCGACGGGGCTGTTCCCCCTCGGCGATTCGGACGGCGTCGAATCCGACCCCGACGCCTCGTGACGGACGTCGGGACGTGATACCGACCGACGAACGACCCCGTTGTTCCGAGAGCGCAACCGTGATACCGCCCCGCGACGACACGCCGGTATGACCGACGACGCCGACTCCGACGCGGACCCGGACCGAGACGCCGGGGCCGCCTCGCGCGCCGCCGCCATCTCCCGCGAGACGGCCGAGACGACCATCGACGTGACGCTGCGCGTCGACGGCGACGGGGACAGCGTCGTCGACACCGGCGTCGGGTTCTTCGACCACATGCTCGAAGCGTTCGCCAAGCACGGGCTGTTCGACCTGACCGTCCAGTGCGACGGCGACCTGCACATCGACGACCACCACACCGTCGAGGACGTGGCCATCGTCCTCGGCGACGCTTTCGAAGAAGCCCTCGGTGACAAGCGCGGCATCGTCCGGTACGCCGACCGGAAGGTCCCCTTAGACGAGGCCGTCGCGGGCGTCGTCGTGGACGTGAGCGGCCGCCCGTACTTCGACTTCGACGGCGCGTTCTCGCAGGACGAAATCGGCGACTTCACGAGCGACATGGCCCGGCACTTCGCCTACTCGCTGGCGATGCACGCCGGCCTGACGCTGCACACGGAAATCGAGGGGGACAACGCCCACCACGAGGCCGAGGCGCTGTTCAAAGCGCTCGCCCGCGCACTGGACGACGCGACGCGCGTGGACCCGCGGCGCAGCGACACCCCGAGCACGAAGGGGGCGCTCTAGCTCCCCGCTCAGGCTTTCTGAAGTCGTCCGTCCTCTTCCTCCAGCACGTCGCGCCGAATCGCGTAGTCGATGATGGCGTCAACCTCCGAGCGATCGAGGTCGTACGCGCCGGCGGCGACGTCGGCGAACTCGTCGCGTTCGACCGGAAGGTCGCGGTTGTTCAGCAGGCGCATCACCCGCCGGAACTTCTCCGGTTCGGCCTCGATGGCCTCCGCGTCGTCCAGTTCCTCGCTCGCCGCCGCCACGCCCTCCCCCACGTCGTCTTCGACTTCGTAGTCCTCGGCGGGGTCGTCGGCGGACTGCCGCCTGTCGGCGTCGTCGACCTCGTAATCTTCGGCCGGTCGGTCCCCGAACGTCTCCTCGTCGCTCGTCTCCGCTCGACGCTCCTCGTCGGCCGCGGGAGCGCCGTCCTCCGTCGCGGCCGGGGTCTCGGCGTCCGTCGCGGCCTCCGTCTCTTCGGCTACCGTCTCTTCGTCGACCTCGTAGTCCTCGGCCGGCCGGTCACCGAACGTCTCCTCGTCGCTCGTCTCCTCGTTCGGCGTCGCTCTGTTCCCCTCGTCGTCGACGTCGGTCGTTTCGCCGTGGGCCGCTTCGTCCCCGTCGTCGCCGTCGGTTCCGCCGTCGGCGCTCCGGGCCGCGTCTCCGGCTTCGGTCGTCATCGGCGTCGCGTCCGTCGCGTCCGGTGCGTCCGGGGCGTCCGGTGCGTCCGGTGCGTCCACCGTGTTCGCCGTCGAGGTGGCGACGGGGCGTTCGGTGATGTCGCCCTCCCGGTTGCTCATCCCCGACGCGGAGACCGGTTCGGGAGACTCGCCGCGCCCCCGTTCCTCGACGGCGGTGTCTCTGCTCGCCGCCGCGTCGAAGCCGAGACGGGCCAGGAGGGGGTCGACGACGGTTTCGAGCGTCTGGAGGCAGTCGTCGCAGAGGACGACGCGACGCTGTTCGTCTTCGGTCGGCGAGAGTTCCGCGGGCAGGACCTCGTAGATGCCGCTGGCGTCCTCGCCGCAGAAGTCACACGAGCGAAGCTGTCGCATGGGCATGGTTCGGGATGCTCACCGCGGGCGGTTAAAGCCTCTCGCCGCGGGACGGGACCGATTTCGGCCCTCCCGCGGTCGTCCCCTTCCGGCGGCGAACGAGGGATTAATGCCGCCGCCTTCCAATCTCCCGGAAAGGCGATGTTCGACGAGATAATGCGGAAGTTCGAGGGCAGTCCGAGCCAACAGGAGGTCATCCGCCTCCTCCTCGAACGGGGGTTCTCCGTCAACGACGAGGGGCGCGTCGTCTCCGGCGGCATCGAGATTCCGAACACCGGCATCGCCCGCGAAATCGGCGTCGACCGCCGCGTCGTCGACTCCACCACCAGCGCCATCCTCGACGACGAGCAACTCCGCCGCATTTTCCAGAACATCTCCTCGATTCCCAGCCTGATGGACCTCGCGCCCGTGCTGGACCTCTCGGTTCTCACCGTCGAAGTCGCGGACGCCGACGCCCCCGGCATCGTCGCAGAGATAACCTCTCGGCTGGCAGACCGCGACATCTCCATCCGCCAGACGGTGAGCGAGGACCCCGAGTTCACCGACGACCCGAAACTCTACGTCGTCACCGACGAACCGGTCCCGGGGGACCTGCTGAACGAACTCTCCGGACTCCCTTTCGTCCGCCGTATCAGCATCGCGTGAAGGCGCCCTCCGAAGTCGGCGCAATCTTCTTGAGAGCGTATATTCGAATATACGGCATGACGAAGACGATTCGCGTCTCCGACGAGTACCACCGGTACCTCAAATCACACAACCGGGAGGGGGAGACGATGGAGGAGACGCTCCGGCGACTGACGCGCGGCCCGGACCCGTCGGACCTCGCAGGCTTTCTCACGGACGACGAGGCGCGGCGGGCGAAAGAGGCGGTGAAGCGGCGACGCGAGGGCGACGTCGAGAAGAAAGACGCGGCGCGCGAGGCGTTCTCCGACGGATGATTCTCGATTCGACGTATCTGTTCGATCTGATGCGCGACGACCCGGACGCGTTCGACAAAGGAACCGAACTCGTCGAACGTGGCGAGATACAGTGGCTCCCGACGCCCGTGGTCGCGGAGGCTTTCTACGGGGTGGCGACCGTCAGGAGCGACCGGACGGAGTCCGAACTCAGAAACAGGCTACTCGGCTACCCGCGGATCGAACTGGACGAGGAAATTGCCCGGCGTGCGGGGCTCCTCCTCGCGCGGGCTGACGACGAGGCGGGCGGCGCGTCGGGTGTCGGGTGGAACGACGCGCACATCGGCGCGACGGCCGACGTCTTCGGTGACACCGTACTGACCGAGAACGTCGCGGACTTCGAGAAACTCGGCGTGTCGGTCGAGACGTACTGAGGCCTCGATCACCCTCCGTCGCGACCGAACCCTTTTGACCGAACCCGCTCCACCTCCCACCGTGACCGACGCCTACCGCACCGTCGCCGGCCCCGGCGAGGCCGATTTCGAGATTCGCGGCTCCGAGTTCATCGGCTACGTCGACCGGGCGAACACGGTCGAGGAGGCGGAGGCGTTCGTCGACGCGGTGCGGGAGCGACACGCCGACGCGACGCACAACGTGCCCGCCTACCGCGTGCCCGCCGGAGGCGAGTCGGCGGGGTCGGGGGAGATGCTCCGCGAGTACTCCTCGGACGACGGCGAGCCCTCCGGTTCCTCCGGAAAGCCCGCCCTGAACGTCCTCGTCCAGCAGGACCTCAGAAACGTCGTCGCCGTCGTCACGCGCTACTACGGCGGCACGAACCTCGGCGTCGGCGGCCTCGCCCGCGCGTACTCCCGCGGCGTGAAGGACGCCGTCGACGCGGCCGGAATCGTCGAGGAGGTGCCGCACGAGACGTTCTCAGTGACGGTCGCCTACGACGACTCCGGCACCGTCCGGGGCATCTTAGAGAGCGCCGGCGTCGAGTTCGACGCCGCCTACGAGGCCGACGTGTCGTTCGACGTGCGGGTTCCGGTCGAGGACGGGTCCGGTCTGCGCGACCGGATTCGAAGCGCGACCAGCGGACGCGCGGACGTCGAGTGAGACCGTCGTCGACCGCGTATCCGGTTCTCACCCGACTCGGAAACCTATCGCCCGTCTATCCCCTGTACATCGGCGGGATATCGTCCCAGCGGATTCGCCCCGCCTCGATTATCCGCTCCGGGCGGAGTTGCGGCGCACGCAGCACCTTCGCACCGACGTCCGTCGGCGGATACAGCGTGACGTTCCCGACTTCTTCCGGCGGCGTGATGGGGTCGGTGCCGGGACCCGTCGCCGACCCGCAGACGATTCGCACGACCATGCCGAGGAACTCGTGCGGCAGGCACATCAGGTCGTACACGCCCTCACGTTCGAACCGATAGAGGAAGTAGGTGCCCGGCCAGAGGATGGGCGAGGAAATCACGGGCTCTGCGCGGGGGACGCGTAGCTTGTATCCGAAGACGGGGTGGTACGACGATACGGTGTGAATCTCCCGTCTGACGTCGAACCGGACCGTCTCACCGGGTTCGATGTACAACCCCACCGGGTCGAAGAACCACTGGCCCTGCTCGAACGCCTCGGACGGGGCCCTGACGTCCAGCACCACCTCGTGGTCCGGTTCGACGGGCGGGTCCCTCGCCGCGAGGTCCGAGTAGCCGAACCCCGGACGAATCGCCCGCCCGCCCTCCCCGGCGGCGCCATCGTCGGTGGTTTGAGCGAACGCGGTCCCGGCCACGGCTGGGAGGACGGCGCTCGCACCGAGAGCTCTCATCATCGCGCGTCGGTTCAGCGCGGGGCGGAAACTCTCCCGCATCCTCGCGCCTTCGGAATCGTGGTCTCTCATCGCGTCTCACCCCGCTCCGTACAACATGTACGGAGATAACCACGATTGCCCGCGCCTCGGAATATCTCGGCGCTCAAACAGTACTGACGCTTCGAGCCTGTTCTCCCTCGAATTTCTAATACTGGTCTCGTTCCCATCGCTGACGCCGAACGAGAGTGTCCAAAACTACCCATAGAAACAGCACGCGGGAACCGTGCCCGGAACTGAAAACCGTCTTACATTCCGTTCAGAGCGTTCGACTCTACCGACTCCGCCGCCGCCGCCCGGGCTCGGTGCGTCGACTGTGTCCGTGTGCGTGGACGCGACGCCCCGTCTCGGTCGCTCTCCGCGCACACGGACACAGTCACCACCCCGGACCGCCGGAATCGACACACTCTCACGAACCGATTCCGTCGCCGTCGGTATGACAGACCGATACGAGGCGGTCGTGGTCGGCGGGGGCATCGTCGGGTCGTCCGTCGCCTACCACCTCGCCCGCGAGGGAGTCGAGACGCTCCTCGCGGACCGGCGCGACGAGGGCCGGGCGACCGACGCCGGCGCGGGCATCCTCTCGCCGGCGACGACCAGCAGGGACAACGAACCGTGGGTCGAGTTCGCTATCGAGGCCGTCGGCTACTACGACGAACTGGTCGCGGCGCTCGAACGCGAGCAGGACGGCCCGCACGGCTACGCCGAACGCGGCGTCCTGAGCGTCGCCGTCGACGACGACGAGGTGGAGGCGTTCGAATCGACGACGGAACTCATCGAGGAGCGACGCGAGCGCTTCGGCGTCCCCGAACCGGGGTCGCTGCGGGAACTCGACGCCGAGGAAGCGAGGGCGCGGTTCCCGCCGCTGGCTGACGTGGAACGCGCGCTCTACTACGACGACGCGGCCCGAGTCGACGGGCGGACGTTCGAGTCGGCGCTCCGGCGGGCCGGCCGGACGCACGGGCTGACCGAACGCGAGGCGAGCGTAGGGGAGTTGGTTCTCGGAGGTGGCGGAGACGAGAACGGGGCCGGAAGTCGAGAAGTCGACGGCGTCGTCCTCGACTCCGGCGAGCGAATCGACGCCGAGAACGTCGTCGTCGCGGGCGGCGCGTGGTCCGAGTCGTTCGGGTCGCAACTCGGCGTCGAGGTGCCCGTCGAACCGCAACGCGGGCAAATCGTCCACCTCGACGTGGACGCCGATACCGACGGCTGGCCCATCGTGAGCCCCTTTCGGGGTCACTACATGGTGTCGTGGGACGACGGCCGCGTCGCCGCCGGCGCGACCCGCGAGGCGGGGTCCGGGTTCGTCCCGCACACGACGGTGAAGGGCCTGCGCGAGGTGTTCGACGAGGTGCTCCGCGTCGCCCCCGGCCTCGCAGACGCCTCGCTCCGCGCCTCGCGCGTCGGCCTCCGGCCGCTGACCCCCGACGGTCTGCCCGTCTTGGGCGCCGTCCCGGGCGTGGAGGGGGGTTACCTCTGCACGGGGCACGGACCCACGGGTCTCCAGTTGGGACCGTACAGCGGGAAAGTGGTCGCCGACGTCGTGCGCGGCGAGGTGCCGGGGATGGAGAACGCGGACCTCGACCGGTTCTCCGTCGACCGCTTCTGACGCTCAGTCGCTCGTCGTCGCGGCCGTCGGGTTCGGCTTCTCGTCGGCCCCGCGGCGGTTCCGGAACGCGAGCAGTGCGAACAGGACGCCGCCGGCGGCGCGCATCCCGATGTCGAGGAGGAGCGGTTCGCCGAGGTTCGTCAGGACGCCGACCAGTCCGAGCACGTCGGTGACGGCGTTCAGAAGCAGCATCGGCGCCATGAGCAGCAGCGCCGCGACGGCGTAGAGGACGCGTTCGCCGGCGCCGACGGTGCGGTAGAGGAAGCCGATGACGGTCACGCCGAGGGCGACGACGCCGAGGAACACCCCGGCGACGGGGATGACCACCTCGGGGAGGAAGTACGCCACGTCGGTCACGTCGGCCGTCGTGAGGACGCGGGCGGACTCGCCGCTCCCGCGGAGGAGCAGGATGCCGGGGGTGAGCGCGAACGCGAACGGCACGATGGCCTTGTTGAGCGACAGCGAGAACGCCTGCACCCCCGTTTGGAACGGATCGGACTTCGCTATCCCGGAGGCGGCGTAGGCGGCGACGGCCACCGGCGGCGTGATGTCCGCGATGACGCCGAAGTAGAGGATGAACAGGTGCGCCGCCAGCAGCGGAATGTCCGAGGACTGCGCGATGGCCGGCCCGAGGAGCGAGACGAGGATGATGTACGTCACCGTCGTCGGCATCCCCATCCCGAGGATGATGGACGCGACGGCGGTGAACACCAGGAGGAGGACGAGCGACCCGCCCGCAGTCGTGCGGATGAGCGCCGTCAGGTTGGGGCCGAGACCCGTCGCGCTGACGACGCCGGGGATGATGCCCGCGGCGGCGACGGCGACGACGACTTCCGTGGCGGTGCGCGCGCCGGAGTCCATCGACTTGCCGACGAACACGCTGTAACGGAACGCGTTCAGGCGGGCGAGCGCCGGCCGGCCGACCGACCGCGCGACTCGCTCGCCGGCCTCGTCGACGGCGGCGTCCAAATCGAGCAGCGGCGCGTCGATGCGCGGCCGGACGAGGAGGAACGCGAGGCTGACGACGACGACGATAGTCCCGAGGTCCCCGCCCGCGGCGAACACGGCCTCCACGGGGCCCATCGCCTCCTCCGCGCCGCCCGTCGCGGCCGCGAGGACGCCGACGTCGGTCAGGAGGTAGGAGACGACCTGCGCGGCCGTGAGTGCGGCGATAGCGCCGACCAACGGCACCCGCGTCCGGCGGTTGTACGCCGCGACGAAGGCGACCAGCGCCATGATGGCGACCAGGGTGAACCACGCCGACCGCGCGACGGTGAGTCGCTCGACCAGCAGGTAGAACAGCAGCAGGCCGACGGGGAGGAGGTAGAACCACCCGACGCGGAGGTGCGCTCCGAGGTCGACAACCTCGCTGCGGTCGAGGCCGCCGATGTCCGCGCGGACGGCTTCGAGGTGGACCATCACCCAGACCCCGAAGAAGAACACGATGGCCGGGATGGTCGCGGCGATGATGATGTCCGAGAAGGGGACGCCGATGAACTCGATCATCAGGAACGCCGCCGCGCCCATGACCGGTGGTAAAATCTGACCGCCCGAGGAGGCCGAAGATTCCACGGCGCCCGCGAACTCCGGGCGGTAGCCCGACTTCTTCATCAGGGGGATGGTGAACGCCCCCGTCGTGACCGTGTTGGCGATGGAGGAACCGGATATCATCCCCATGAACCCGGACGCCAGAATCGAGGCCTTCGCCGGACCGCCCCGGCGCGTCCCGGTGGCGGCGTACGCGAGGTCGATGAACCACTGGCCGGCGCCGGACATCTCCAGGAACGCGCCGAACAGGATGAAGATGTAGATGAACTGCACCGAGACGGTGACGGGGATGCCGAAGACGCCGTTCTCGGTGTTGTACCAGAGGTTCTGGACGATGTTCGCCCACGACCCCTCGGTGATGGAGAGGACGCCGATGACCGGCGTGTCCGGCGCGATAAAGTAGCCGTACCGCGCGTAGACGATGAACGAGGCGACGATGAGCATGAGGTAGAGGCCGAGGGCGCGGCGGGTCGCCTCCAACACGAGGAGGACGCCCACGGCGCCGAGGAAGAACGGGTAGGAGACGTCGGCCAGCGGAATCCCGACGGCGCTCACCGCCTCGGCGAGGACGCCGAACGGGCCGAGGTACTCCGCGACGGACCGGCCCGCCGCCAGCCCCAGCACGCGGAGTTGCTGTATCTCGTCCCACTCGGTTACCATGTACTGCGCCGTGGCGACCGAGAGGAGGATACAGACGAGGTCCGCGGGCGTCACGCGGTTCCGCTCGCCGTCGACGACCGCCCAGCGGACGCCGCCTCTGACCGCCGTCGCCCCCCGCGCTATCGGGCTGTCGGCGCCGAACCGCGCGCGCGCCGCGGGGACGACGCGTCCGAGACGCCGCGAGACGGCCCCGGAGCCGTCGGTCGGGGGGAAGAGGACGAACGCGAGGACGAGGGCGAACGCGACGTGGACGGCGTTCACTTGGAGCAGTTGGAGCTGTCCGACTCCCACCTCGCCGACGAGGGGGAGGTCCACCTCGAAGGTGAACCCGCGCGCGGCGAGCCACATCTGGTACAGCGAAAAGGCGATGCCGACGACGGAGACGAAGAGGGCCGCGTAGCCCGAGAGGGAGCGCTTCCGCTCTATCTCCTGGAGGAGTTCCTCGGCCTCCTCGTCGCTCAGCGCGTCCGCTTCTTCGTCTCCGGAGTCCCGACCGTCGTTTCGGCCGTCGCGGTCCCGGCCGCCGTCGGCGACCGCGCGGACCCGCGCGTTCGTCTCGGGGTCCGTCCCCGCTCCGTCACCGCTCCGAGGGTCGTCTGTGTCTGATGTCATAGCTTGCTACCTGCCAGCGAGAGGGCGTGCGAGAGCGCGGACCGGCGCTCGACCGCCAACCGGACCGACCGGGCGTCGGAGAGGGCGACGAGGTCGTACGTCTCGTCGCCGACGCGGAGTTCGTGGCCCGCGACGTGACCGGGCTTCACGTACAGTTCCTCGTACGTGCCCTCGGGGTCGAAGACGAACGTCCCGTTCTCGACGGTCACGTCCGCTCGCGCCGGGAGCCCCGCTCCGTAGGACTCGAACTCCATCCGCGTCATCGTGAGGTTCGTCCCGTCGACGGCGTAGCCGTCCAGCACGCGCGTCTTCTCCACGCTGTGGGTGTATTCGAGGGCGACGGGCGTCCCCTCGGAGACGGGAACGGTCAGAAGCGTCTCGCCGGTCTCGGCGTCCTCGACCGTCAGCACGCGGTCGTCGGGCGTCGCCGCCCCCGCCCCGGCGACGAGGAGGACGAGGACGGCGAGACCGGCGAGCGAGCGCGCGGTTCGTCTCGGCGTCACGACCGACCGCTTACCCGAAGTACGCCTGCGCGCCCGGGTGGAGGTCGATGGACATCCCGTCCTGAGCGGACTCCGCCGAGATGAAGTCGGTCTTGATGGTGAGTTGGTCCGTGTTGTCGAAGATGGCCGCCGTGACCTCCTCGACCGTGGCCTCGTCCACCTGCGTCGTCGTGGCTATCATCGCCTGCACCGACACCGTCGGGACGGCGGAGTCGAGGCCGTACGTTCCGGAGGGCACCTCGTCGTCGGCGTAGAACGGCGCGGCGTCCTTGACCGCCTGCCTGTTGTCGCCCTCGACGGGGACGACGACGACGTCCTCGGTCGCCGCCAGTTCCTCGATGGCGCCGACGGGCCACCCGCCGACGACGAACGCCGCGTCGATGTCGCCGTTCTTCAACTGGTCGGACGCCGTGGAGAACCCGGTGTTCTGTTCCTCGTAATCCGAGACGCCGAGCGCTTCGAGGATCTGCGTCGCGTTCACCTGCGTCCCCGACCCGAGGTCGCCGGTGTTGATAGTCGCCCCCGAGAGGTCCGAGGGGGACTCGATACCCGTTCCGGCGAGCGTGACGATGTGGATGGTCTCGGGGTACAGCGTCGCGACGCCGCGGAGGCTCTCGACGGCGTTCCCCTGGAAGGCGTCGATGCCCTCGCCGTTGAACGCGAAGTAGGCGATGTCGTTCTGGATGAGCGCGAAGTCGGCCTCGCCGCGGGCGAGACTGCCGACGTTCTCCACCGACGCCCCGGTGGACTGCACCTGTAGCGTGTAGTCGGTGTTGCCCTCGACGACGGTCTTGAACTCGTTCGACAGCGGGAAGTACGTCCCGCCGGTCCCGCCGGCGTGCCACGAGAGGCGCCCGCTACCGCCGGACCCGCCGGACCCGCCCGACGACTCCGTCTCGGTGTCCGTTCCCATCTCCGTCGACTCGCCTTCGCCGCCGGAGGTGGTCGTCTCGTCCTCGCCTTCGCCGCCGTTGCCGCCGCTCGAACAGCCCGCGATACCGACCAAGCCCGCCGCGCCGGTCGCTGCGATGAACTGACGGCGCCGCATCTTATCTGCCATATTCCCGTACCTACCCCCGCCACGTATATACGGATTTTTATCAATTACCGGATTATCTGCAAATACGGAAGTTAATCTCAACTCAGATACACGTTAACACCCGTCAGCGGCCGTCCCCGCCGGTGGGCGTAACGCTTTCAGCGGAGGTGTCGAAGCCGGAGTATGACTCACGTCGCCGCGACGGACTACCACGACATCGTGCAGGTCGAGGACCCACGCGTGTCGCCGGACGGGGGGCGCGTCGCGTTCGTCCGCAAGGAACCGAAGGACGAGGAGTCCTACGAACAGACCGTCTACGTCGTCCCGACGGACGGGAGCGCGGACCCGCGACGACTCACCATCGCGGAGGGGGTCGACTCCCAACCTCGCTGGAGTCCGGACGGCGACCGACTCGCGTTCGTCTCCACGCGCGGCGCCGACGACGACCGGCCGCAGTTGTGGGTGCTGCCCCTCGGCGGCGGCGAGGCCGAGCGAATCACGGACGTGCCCGGCGGCGTCTCCGGCATCGAGTGGAGTCCGAACGGGCAGCGAATCGCCTTCCAGCAGGCGACGACGGAAACGGAACGAGAGGACGGCATCGACGTCGGCCTCGACGGCGAGGAGTACGAACGCGAGACGCCGGACCCGCGCGTCGTCGACCGACTCGTCTACCGACAGCACGAGCGCTACCGCGACGGAACCGTCGCGCACGTCTACGTCGCGGACGTGGGAGAGGGCGGCGACGCGGACTCCTATTCGGACCGCGTCGACCGCCTCACCGACGGCGACTTCGACCACGTCTCGCCGGCGTGGCGCGACGACGGGACGCTGTACTTCGGCGTGAAATACCCGCAAGGGGAGGTCGAACCCGACGACAGCGTCGTCATCGACATCCGGTCGCTGGACCTCGACTCCGGCGACCTCTCGGACGTGACGCGGACGACGTGCTGGGCGCTGGTGATGGACGTGGCCTCGGACGGCCGCGTCGCCTACGGCCACACGCCGGAGGAGCGACTGTCGATGCGAAGCTCCGATGTTCGCGTGTACGACCCCGAGACGGACGAGACTGTCACCCCGACCGCGAACCTCGACCGCACGGTCGACCTCTCGGGGTTCGAGTGGGGGCCGGGCGAGGAGTTCGTCTACTTCCTCACGCCCGACGAGGGTCACTACGTCTCGCGGCGAGTCAGGGGCGACGCCGCCGAAGACCCCGAACTCCTCGTCGGCGAGGGCCACGCGACGACCGTCTCCGTCGGCGGCACCCCCGAAAACCCGGTGGTCGCCTACGCCAAGAGCGAGTGGGACCACCGCGGCGACGTGTTCGCCTTCGAAGGGGGAACGGAGACGCGTCTGACCGAGGTGAACGCCGACTACCTCGCCGGCGTCGACGTGGGGGAACCCGAGGAGATACGGTTCGAGTCCGACGGCGAGGAGGTGCAGGGGTGGCTGTTGACGCCGCCGAACGCCGGCGAAGAGGAGTCCCATCCGCTCGTCGTCGAGATTCACGGCGGCCCGCACGCCATGTGGACCGCCTCGGGGACGATGTGGCACGAGTACCAACTCCTGGCCGCCCGCGGTTACGCCGTCTTCTGGTCGAACCCGCGCGGGTCGACGGGCTACGGCGAGGCGTTCGCCACGGCCATCGAGTCCGACTGGGGCGACGTGACGATGACGGACGTGATGGCCGGCGTCGAACTCGTCTGCGAACGCGACGACGTCGACGAGTCGAACGCGTTCGTCACCGGCGGGTCGTTCGGCGGGTTCATGACCGGATGGATCGTAGGCCACACCGACTTCTTCGCCGGCGCCGTCGCTCAGCGCGGGGTGTTCGACCTCTCGTCGTTCTACGGGTCGACGGACGCGTTCAAACTCATCGAGGGCGACTTCGATTCGACGCCGTGGGAGGACCCCGAGTTCCTCTGGGAGCAGTCGCCCGTCGCCTACGCCGACGAGGTGACGACGCCGACGCTGGTGATGCACGCGGACAACGACTTCCGCGTCCCGGTCAACAACGGCGAGATGTTCTACCTGTTCATGAAGAAGAACGGCGTCGAGACCCGTCTGGTGAGATACCCCCGTGAGGGACACGAACTCTCCCGGTCGGGCGAACCGGCCCACGTCGTCGACAGACTCGAACGCACCGTCCGCTGGTTCGACGGCTACTCCGAGCATCACGGCGCGTCGAAAGCGCTCGAACGCGGCGACGACGGCCTCTCGGCCGCCGAGAGCGACGACCAAGACGAGGACGCGAAGTAA
This sequence comes from Halogeometricum sp. S3BR5-2, assembly GCF_031624635.1. Taxonomy (NCBI): domain Archaea; kingdom Methanobacteriati; phylum Methanobacteriota; class Halobacteria; order Halobacteriales; family Haloferacaceae; genus Halogeometricum; species Halogeometricum luteum. The sequence goes on from NZ_JAMQOQ010000005.1 coordinate 357,719, forward strand.
CCTCGTTTCCGGGTTGAGTATATAGCTCACCGCGCGGTCCGGGGGGCTGTTTCGGCTCCGCTTCTCGCCCCGCCGTCCGACCGCAGTCGCCCGTTTTCGAGCCGAAGCGAAGGGGTTCGCGGAGGGGACCCGACGGCGGCCCGGAAGGTACCCGCGACTACGTTTCCCACGGGTGCCGTCGAGTGGTCCGTTTCGTGTCGTTCGGTTCGAAAGAAAACCGCATGACTGCGGCCGTGTTCCATTCGAAGCGAGGGGGTTCCCCGGCGGTCGACGGGGAACGGAGACGACATCGGCGCCCGCGGGTCCGACGCAACAGTGATGGGTACGCGGGCTAAATGGCAACCCAATGAAACGAAGAACGACCGCCCGCCTCGAACTCCTCGTCGGACTCGCGACGCTCGGGTACGCGGTGTGGCTCCGACGGTTCCTGCGCCGGCACGGCGAAGACGTCGAACCGCTCTCACCCTTCGCATTCGTCGCGGGGGCGGTGACCGCGGCGGCGCACCGGAACCTGTACGACCGCGACGTCGGCCGCATTCGGACGAGTCGCCGCCGCGGCCTCCTGTTCGGCCTCTGTAACGTCGGATGGCAGCGCCTGCTCCGACGGCGCTCCGCGGACCCGGACGCGTTCCGGCACGGCTACGGCCTCGGCCGCGGCGTCGGCACCGTGCTCTACCGGACTTGGTTCGGTCTCCTTCGCGACCTGCCGGGCGACGACGAGTAGGACGCCTCCCCCGAGTCCGGACGGACTCAGAACTCGCCGCGGAACTCGCTATCAGTTAGTCGTCGCGGGTCGGTGGGGTGCGCGCCGAGCGTCGACTCCCGTTCCATCACGCGCTTGTAGGCGTCGTATACGTGGACCGTCTCGCCGTCCACCGTCGCCTCGTCGGTGCCGCGGACGCCGTCGAAGACGCGCCAGTCCGTCTCCTTCGCGTGCTCGAACCACGAGACGAGTTTCACGTCCTCGGCGGCGACGTAGTCGTAGAAGTCGGCTATCCACGCCGCCTTCCGCGCGGGGTCGTTGCCGCCCTCGACTTCGCTGGAGCAGGCGACTTCGGTGATAGCGAGAGGGGCGTCGGTGACGCTCCGAACCCGCTCGAACGCCTTCGAGTATATCTCCGGGGGGTCGAACCATCCGGCCCACTCCCACCAGTTGTAGCCGTTGACGGCCGCCCAGTCGACGGCGTCGTCGCCGGGGTAGTAGCGCGGAATCGGGATACCGCCGCGACCGCCGGCGTTCGGTCCCCACACCCACTGCACGTCCGTCGGGCCGAGTCCCGTCGCCATCACGCGGCCGCGCACGCGGCGGAACATCTCGATATAGTCCTCGGGCGTCGACCCGCCCGCGGGCGCGCCCCACTTCACCCAGTCGCCGTTCATCTCGGGGGCGAACTCGACGAAGAGGCGGCGGTCCGGGCGGCCGACTCCGCGGCGGACCCACCCGGCGATGGCCTCGCCCCACGCGTCCACCCGGTCGTCGTGGTCGCCGGCGGCCACGTCGGCAGAGACGGTGGTCGGCGTCTCTTCTTCCGTTCCGAACGTCGGTTCGAGCACGAGCATCGGCACCTGTCCCCGCGCCCAGACGGCTTCGAGCGCCGACATCGTCCACGCTATCTCCTCGTCGGACTGCCCGAGGGCGGCGTACTGCGTGACGACGGCGTGTCGCTTCCCGGTCCAGCGCTCGAAGCGGTCGAGCGTCTCCACGGTCGGTCGCTCCACCGAGACGCCGGCGAGGAAGCCGCCCGTCCGCGTCGCTCCCGTCTCCGAGGCGGTCCGCATCAGTCCCGCGACGCCGACGGCGGCGCCCGCCGACGCGCCGACCAACCCCAGAAACTGCCGTCGTTCCATACGCGCTTTCCGTCCCGACTCGGCATTAGTAGCGCACCGCTACCCCGGCTTCTCCCCCGCTAAACCGGTCGTTTCACCGTCCGAGACCGGTTAAACGACCGATTTCGTCCCGTCGCGTTTTCGGTCACCGACTCGATAACAATATCTCTGAATTTCATCTATCGGAGTATGTTGGATGGAACACACGCGTCCGCTTCTCGGAGCCACCGCGCGGACCCGGACTGTCCGGACTGCGGCGAGGGTCGGGTGCGGCGGGTCGGCGCGTTCGAGCACGTGCGGTGCGGATTTGTCGACGTCGTCGCCGCCTTCGACGCCGACGGTCCGAACGCCGTCTGTCCGAAGTGCGACGCGACGCTCGCGCCGGCGGACGAGGACCTGCGGTGCGTCGGCTTCCTGTACGACTGCTCGTCCTGCGACCACCGGTTCGACGCGCCGGTTTCGTTCGCCTCGCGCCTCCCCCGGACGGCGGAGTCCGACTGATGGCGGCGGCGCCGCCGGACCGGGCGGCCCGGTGGACCGGCCGCGCCCCGGTGCAGTTGCTGCTCTTGCTCGTCGCTGTCCTCGCCGGGACGCTGCTGTTTCCGGCCCGTCTCGTCCTCGCGCCGCTCGGATTCGCGCTCGTCCTCTCGGCCCTGCTCTTCGCCGCCGAGCGCTGGCCTCGCGGCTTCGACCGACTCTTCGCCGCATCGCTGCCGGTTCCGGTCTGGGCCGCCGCCGCGGCGCTCCTCGCTCTCGCGTTCTCGGGCGCGCTCACCGTCGCCGAACGGCTCACGGCCGAGACCGCCGCGTTCGCCCTGCTCACGTCGCTGTGCCTCCCGTGGCTCGTCGCCCTCGCTTTCGACGGGAACGCCCGCCGAGCCGCGTCGACGCGGCTTCGGGTCCCGACGTGGCCGCTCTCCGTCCTGTCGCTGCTCGGTCTCACCGGCGCGTTCGTCTTCGGCGGACGCCTCCCCTCGGCGTTCGAGGCGGCCGTCTTCGCGGGCTTTCTCGTCGTCTCCTGCATCGTCGCGGTGGTCGTTCCCTTGACGCTCGCGCAGGTCCGCGGCCGCCCCGAACTGGACGAGACGTTCGGCGGCGACGCGCCGTTCGTGAGCGTGCTCGTCCCCGCGTACAACGAGTCCGACTACGTCGGCGCCTGCGTCGAGTCGATACTCGCCTCCGACTACCCCACAGACCGGATGGAGGTACTCGTCGTCGACGACGGGAGCACCGACGGCACGTACGCGGAGGCGGCCGCCTACCGCGACGACGACCGGGTGTCGGTGTACCACCGCGCGAACGGCGGCAAGCACGCCGCGCTGAACTTCGCGCTCTCGTGTAGCCGCGGCGAGTTCGTCGTCACCGTCGACGCCGACAGCGTCCTCGACGCCGGGGCGCTCCGGACGGCGGCGGCGAAACTCGACGCGAACCCGGAACTGGGCGCCGTCGCCGGCACCGTCGTCATCGACAACCCCGAGGGCGTCGTCGGCGGCGTGCAGGCGCTGGAGTACGTCCTCGGCATCAACACGCTCAGGCGCGCGTTCTCCCACCTCGGGTCGGTGATGGTCGTCCCCGGCTGTCTCGGCGTGTTCCGCCGCGAGGCGCTGGTCGGCGTCGGCGGCTACGACCCCGACACCGTGACCGAGGACTTCGACCTGACGCTCTCGCTCCTGAAGGCCGGCTGGCGGGTGGAACTGTCCGAGGGCGTCGTCTACACCGAGGCGCCGTTCTCCGTCTCGGACCTCCTCCACCAGCGACTCCGCTGGACCCGCGGGAACGTCCAGACGCTCTGCAAGCACCGCGACGTGCTCTGGACGCCGGCGTACGGTTCGCTGCATCGGTTCACGTTCCCCCTGTGGGCGTGCTCGCTGCTTCTCGTCCCGTTGGCGGGGGCGCTGGTCACGGCGACGCTCGTCGGCGCGGCGCTCCACGGCACCCTCCCCGCCGTCGCCCTCGCCACCGGCTACTTCGTCGTCGTCCTCTCGCTCGTCGCGGCGACGGCGCTCGACGTGTCCGGGAGCGACTGGCGACTGCTCGCGTACGTCCCGCTCCACGTCGTCGGCTACCGGCAGTTCCTCGACTTCGTGGTGTTCCGGACGCTCGTCGGCCTCCTCCGCGGGTCGACCGAGCGCTGGGAGTCGGTCGCGCGGGCGCGTCAGGAGCCCTCGGACGCGCCGTCCGCCGGCGTTCGCGCCCCCGCCGACGACTGAGCCGAGACAGGCCGGGGCGGGGTCGCGGCAAGCGGAGAGGGAGAGAAAGGGAGTTACTTCGTGCGGAACGCCCGGTCGCCGGCGTCGCCGAGGCCGGGGACGATGTAGCCGTCGTCGTCGAGGTGGTCGTCGATGGAGACGGTCAGGAGGTCCGCCTCGGGGAACTGGTCGCCGACGCGCAGGAGGCCGTCCGGCGCGGACACCGCCGAGAGCACGAACAGGTCGGCGGGGTCGGCCTCGGTGCTCTCCAGGACGTGGTCGAGGACGGCGCACATCGTGCTGCCCGTCGCCAGCATCGGGTCGGCCACGATGACGGTGTCCTTCTCGGTTATCTCGGGCAGTTTCACGTAGTCGACGGTGATGGGGAACTCCCCCTCCTCGTCCATCCCGGCGTCCTCGTCGCGGCCGGCGCTGATGACGCCCTGCTTGGCCCGCGGGAACGCCTTCAGCAGCCCCTCCACGAACGGCGTCGCCGCGCGGAGCACGTTGATGATGACGACGTCGTCGAGCCCTTTCACTCGCTCGCCCGTCGTCTCCGTCAGCGGCGTCTGCACCGTCACGTACTCCGTCTCCATCACGCCGTCTATGACTTCGTAGCCGCAGATGCGCCCGAGTTTCACGAGGCCCTTGCGGAACGCCACCTGCTCCGTCTCCACGTCGCGGAGTCGCAGCAGCGTGTCCTTCGCCAGCGCGTGCGTGATGAGGTACGCGTCGTCTCGGTCTTCGATGGGCATGTTGTTCGAAACGCGGACCGCCCAGCGACATAAATTCCGATGAATCCCCCGCAGACGCGCTCGTGCGGGTGGTTCACGCGAGACAGTGCGCGTGACGATTCGTGTCCTCGCCGCGTCACCGCGTCACGAGGTACGTCACGGCCATCACGACGAGCGCCAACGACGCGACGTTCACGAACGTCAACTCGAGCAGCCCGAGGAAGTCCAGTCCCCACACGACCACCGCCGCGAACACCGACGAGAGGACGAGGTTCATGACGAACAGCACGCGCGGGTCGCCGCGCGAGGTGGCGTCCGTTTCCATACCGAACAGTTCCCCTTCGCACACTTATAGTGCCGTCCGACACCTCACGCGAAGTATCTGATTGATCGTCCACCGAGCCGCGACGAATATCCCGAATTTGACGATTGGCTCAAAATTGATGCGCATGTAGGAACCAAATGGAGATATAACAACCCATTCTTCCAAAGGTCTTTTGTACGATGCCCGCATGTACCCGAGTATGACCGACCGCAGTGGACGCACGCCCGTCGCATCGCACACCGAGTACGCGCGCAGTCGAGTACGGTGCTTCGACTGCGGCGAGTACGTCTCGACGCGGAAGGCGCGCGGCGGGAAGATCCGCTGTGCGAACTGCTTGAAGGCCGAGGCGACCGCGTAATCGATGAACTCGGAGAAACGGACGCCGGTACCCGATGACGCCGACGACGCGCCCGACGTCGAGTTGGAGTGGTTGTACGACGACCGCGCGGACCCCTCCGAACTGACTATCTTCTCGCCCGGCGAGCGAACGCTGGCGACGGAGTGGATCACCGTCGACCGCTCTGTCGCCCGGTCGCTCGACAGCGTTCGCTAGCGGGCCGCCGTCGGCCCGAGTCGGCAGTTATACGCGGCCGTTCCCACCAGCTAGCGTATGCGTCAGGTCACGGTCTCCCGATTCGTCCCGCGGTCGAAGCCGACGGTGCTGCGGCGACTCGCGCCGGAGGCGATGGTGCGGTACGAGGGGAGTTTCGACGTGCGAGGGGTCCGCGAGGAGGGCGCGGAGACGGTGGTGACCGTCGGCGCGCGGGGCGTCGAGTTCGCCCTCCGCTTCGCGTCCGCGGAGGACGGCCTCCGCTACGAACAGGACGGCGAGGCCGGCCCGTTCGAGGCGATGGAGACGACGGTGACGGTGGACCCGGCCGACGGCGGCGTCTCCGTCACCGCCCGTTCGTCGGTCGCGCTCGGCCTCCCCTTTTCCTCGCTGACCGACCGCCTCGCGGCGTGGAAGCGCCGCGGCGAACTCGAACGCGCCCTCGACGCTCTCGCCGCGGACGCGACGGGGGAGTGAGGGCTACTCCTCCGGCGTCGGTTCCGAAAGCGTCGCCCGCCCGCCCGGTTCCTCGGGGAAGGGGTTCTCGAACGTCTCCCACGACTCGCCCATCTCCTCGTCGGTGAGCAGGCAGTCGTTCAGCGCGGCGACCAGCGCCTCCTCGTCCATCCCGCGGCCGATGAACACCAGTCCGGTGCGCCGGTCGCCCCACTCTTCGTCCCACTCGAACCCGAGGTCCGAGCGGTTGCGTCGATACGCGTCCTGCTCGAACTCGGGGAGGCTCGCCACCCACCGGCCCGTGACCTCGGCGTAGGCGGAGGGACCGGCCCGACTGTAGGTGAGGTGGGCGTCCTCCCGCCCGGCGACCCACATCGACCCCTTCGCGCGGAGGACGCTGCCGGGGAGGTCCGCGAGGAGGGCGGCGACGCGCGCGGGGTGGAACGGCCGGCGGCGGCGGTAGACGAACGAGTCGACGCCGTACGCCTCCTCGGGGTGGGCGTGCTCGTGCTCGTGGTCGGAGTGGCCGTCGTGGTCGTGTCCGACGCCGCCGTCTCGGTCACCGCTCTCGTCCGCGTCTAGCGCCCGCCGCCACCCCGCGCGTTCGGCCGCCGTCCCCGGGTCGAACAGGTCGGTGTCCAACAGGCGGTCTACCGGCACCGCGGCGTACTCGGCGGCGACGATGTCGGCGTCCGGGCGCAGGGCGCGAACGACCGACTCGACCCGTTCGCGTTCGGCGTCGCTCACCAGGTCACATTTGTTCAGGACGACGAGGTCCGCGAACTCGACCTGTTCGACCAGGAGGTCCGAGAGCGGTCTGCGCTCGCCGTCGCCGTCCTCGGCGACGGCCCGAGTCGGCTCCCCGTCGGAGCCGAACGTGTCCGCGAACTGCCGGGCGTCGACGACGGCGACGACGGCGTCCACGTCGTAGCGGGCGGCCGCGGGCGACCCGCCCGTGAACAGGCGCGCGACGGGCGCGGGTTCGCTGATTCCCGAGGGCTCGACGACGAGGTGGTCGAACGAGCGCTCGCGGGCGAGGCGGACGACGGCGGTTTCGAGGTCGTCGCGGAGTTCACAGCAGATACAGCCGTTCGACAACTCCGCGACCGTGCCGTCGGCGACGGAGAGGTCCGACTCCTCGCTGACGAGTTCGGCGTCGACGTTCAACTCGCCCATGTCGTTGACGAGGACGGCGACGCTCCGGTCGCCCGCGTTCCGCAGGAGGTGGTTCAGAAGCGTCGTCTTGCCGGCGCCGAGGCTCCCGGTGAGGATGGTGACCGGTGTCGCGTCCGACCCGCCTAAACTCATACCGGTGAGTGGTTCGGCTCGCTATTTCAACCTGCGGTCGAGTCAGTGAGGCGGTCGGTCCCCGAAAGACAATGAATGCACGGCGACATGTTCGAGTGTGACGAGTCCCTCCAAACGAATCGCCGTCGGACTGTACGCCCTGTGGCTCCTCGCCGTCGTGTTGCTGCTCGCCGGGCGGTACACCGGACTTCCGGTGCTGCCGGGCGTCCACCTCGGCGTCGTCGTCGGCGCGAGCGTCTTTTTCCTCGTCGGCGCCGGCGAACTGCTCCGTGACGGCTACCGGCGAGTCGCGGACTGACCGCCCGACGGGAAGTTCCGCCTATCGTGTCGGCGGAACGATTATTCTCCCAGCGGGCGAACTATACCCCGAATCTCCGCCGGGAGCGACCGCGATGGTCGCTCCCCCGAGATCTCGTGATCGCAATGACTCAGTACGAACGACAAGGGATAGAACGGTCGACCGCGGCGTCGTGGACGCGGCTCAGCGTACTCAGCGGTATCGTCGGCGGCGCGCTCATGGTATTGACGAGCCTCGCGCTGTTCAGCGTCCTCAACGAACTCGAATTCGCGTTCGTCGACCCGCTCGGAGCGGTCGCGATGGTCCTGCTCGCGCTCGCGCTTCCGGCGCTCTACGCCCACGAACGCGGCTGGTTCGGCCGACTCGCGACGGTCACCTTCTGGCTCCTGAGCCTCGGGTGGGTCGTCGCGACGGTCGGACTGGTCGTCACGACGCTCACGATGCCCCCCGTCTCCGAGACGGCGTTCCTCGCGTTCCTGCTCGGCCTGCTGGTCGCGATGCTCGGCGCGCTGGCGTTCGGCGTCGCGATACTGCGCGCGGACACGACGGCGATACCCCGCACGGTCGGCTGGCTTCTCGTCGCCGCGCTCCCGGTGGGCGTCCCCCTCGCGCTCGGATTCACGACGTACGTGATGGGCGAGGCCGCGGATCCGTGGGGCGGTCCCATGCTGTTCTACGGCCTCGCGTGGGTCGTCCTCGGACGGTACCTCTGGACGCACGAGTCCGAGACGGCCGGCACCGCCGCGGCCGACGCTCGGTAGCGTAGTCGACGCTCGGCGGTCCGGTTCGGGGCGCCGAGCGGTCACCGACTCGGACCCGGACCCGGACACGGACCGAGGGCCGTGAACGACATCCTTTTGCACGCGAGAGGAGGTACGTGAACGCATGACGCTCGCGGACCGCATCGGCGACTATCGCGCGGCCCTCGAAGAGTGGCTTCGCGGCTTCTACCACGGACTCATCTCGCACCCGGCGTACGAGAAGATAGAGCAGGAGGCCGAAGACCAGGAGGACGCGTTCATGCTGGCGTGCTTCCCCGAGGCGTTCGGCATCCCGAGTCCCGTCTCCTACTACACCGCCGAACTCCTGCCGTACCTCGAAGACGAGTTCGAGGCGTGGGAGCGGCGGATGTGGGACCGCGGGTCGCTGCTCGAACGGAAGGGCCACCAGTACCACTTCTGACGATGCGCAAGTTCGTCTTCTTCGGCGGCAAGGGCGGCGTCGGCAAGACCACCCTCTCCTCGGCCTACGCGCTGAAGTGCGCCCGCGCCGGCCTCGAAACGCTCGTCGTCTCCACCGACCCGGCGCACAGCACCTCCGACGTGTTCGACCAAGAGTTCGGAAACGACCCCCGAGAAGTGGAGGGCGTGGAGAACCTCTCTGCGATGGAGGTGGACCCCGACAGCGAGGTGGAACGGCATCTGATGGAGACCAAGCGGGCGCTGAACAACCAGGTGAGTCCGGCGATGGTCAACGAAATCGATAGGCAAATCGAGATGGCCCACCAGACGCCCGGCGCGTACGAGTCGGCGCTGATGGACCGCTTCATCGAGGTGATGAAATCCTCCGAGGCGTTCGACCGCGTCGTCTTCGACACCTCGCCGACCGGCGGGACGCTCAGACTGCTCTCCCTGCCCGACCTCTTGGAGGGGTGGATAGACCGACTCGCCCACAAGCGCGAGAAGTCCATCGACCTCTACGAGAAGGCGGCCATCGGCAACAACGAACCCCGGCGCGTGATGGACGGCGACCCCATCCTCGCCCGCCTGCGGGGCAGGAAGGAGCGCTTCGAGTTCGCCGGCGAGACGCTCAGGGGGTCCTCGACGTTCTTCCTCGTCGTCAACCCCGACGAACTCTCCCTGCGGGAGACCCGCCGGGCGGCCGACGACCTCGAATCCTACGGGCTGACCGTCGGCGGCCTCGCGGTCAACCGCCTCACGCCGGAACCCGAACCGCACGAGGAGGGCCGCGGCGCGCGCTTCCTCCGAAACAGGGTCGAAACCGAACGCGCCCGCCTCCGCGAACTCCGCGAGTCGTTCGACTACCCGGTCGTCGCCGAGATAGCCACCCGCGTCTCCGAGGTGAAAGGCGACTTCCTCGAAGAGGTGGCCGCGGAGTTGGACATCGACGCGACCGCCGAACGACCCGCGTAGCGGGCGCCCCGAAGAGACGCGACGCCGAGGGGGCCCTCCGAACGACCGTCGGGGCGGTAGAATTGCGCACGGGACACTGGTTCGCGACGCGACCCGGAGTCGGAACCGCGGTATCCGTTCATCGCGGATTTTGGGGTTACGACAAGCTTATTCGGGAATTCAGAGGATAATAATCGTTATCGTTAAATCGCTGTTTTTCATGTGGAGCTAACGAGGCATACCATGGTACAAGTTATCTGGCTGGTGGCGGCGGTACTCGCACTCTTCACGGCGGGCTATCTCGGCTACTCGAGATACCTCGCCCGGTTCGTCGAACTCGACGATAGCCGTGCGACGCCGGCTCACAAGTACGAGGACGGGCAGGAGTACGTCCCGGCGAAGAAGCCGGTCTTACTCGGGCATCACTATTCGAGCATCGCGGGCGGGGCGCCCATCGTCGGCCCCATCACGGCCGGCGTCGTCTGGGGGTGGGTCCCCGCCTTGGTGTGGATCGCCATCGGCAACCCGCTGATGGGCAGCGTCCACGACTTCGTCTCGCTGTCGGCCAGCCTCCGACACGAGGGGAAGTCCATCGGCTACATCATCGGCGAGTACGTCGGCGAACGGGGCAAGAACATGCTGTTGTGGTTCGCCTTCCTCACGATCGTCCTCGTCGTGGCGGTGTTCGCCCTCGTGGTCGCCATCGTGTTCAACGCCTACCCCGAAGCGGCGACGGCCAGTCTGATATACATCGGACTCGCCGTCGTCTTCGGCGTCTACCTCTACCAACTGAACCTCCCGTTCATCCCGGGCACCGTCGCCTTCGTCGTCGCGATGTTCGTCGGCGTCTATCTGGGCACGCTGTACCCGCTGGCGCTCTTCGAACCGGCCTCGCGGGCGCCCGCCGACACCATCGTGCTGTTCGCGAGCGGCGGGTCGTGGATTCCGGGGGCGTCCTCGCTCGGCACCAACACCGCGGCCTGGGTGCCCGTCATCCTCCTGTACGGGGCGCTCGCGAGCGCCCTTCCGGTCTGGGTGCTCCTGCAACCGCGCGACTACCTCTCGTCGTTCCTGCTGTACACGGGCGTCGGCGGGGCGCTCCTCGCCGTCATCGTCGGCACCGTCGGCGCGACGTTCGGCATCGCGGCCGTGACGCCGAGCCAACCGCTGACGACCAACCTCGAACCGTACTACGGATTCATCGGTCGCTCCGGCGCGCCGCTGTTCCCTCTCCTGTTTATCACCATCGCCTGCGGGACCATCAGCGGGTTCCACTCGCTGGTCTCCTCGGGAACCACCTCGAAACAGCTGAATCAGGAGTCGGACGCGCGCGTCATCGGTTACGGCGGGATGCTCGGCGAGGGTCTCCTCGCCACCGTGGCGCTCATCACCGTCGCCATCGTCGCCCCCGAAGTCGGCGGCGGCATCGGTCTCGCCCTGCCGACGTTCGCGACGGGCGGCGGCATCATCCTGACGAGTTTCGGCATCCCCGCTTCGTTCGGCGGGCCGTTCATGGCGCTCGTGCTCGTCAGTTTCCTCCTCACCTCGACGGACACGGCCGTCCGCCTGGGCCGGTACATGATGGAGGAGATAATCGGGACGCCCGAGTCCTCGTTCCAGTCGTTCGCGTCGGACCGCTACGGTAACGCGGTCGTACAGGCGCTCCCGGCGTACATCCTCATCACCAGCGGCTCGTGGCTGACGCTGTGGCAACTGTTCGGCGGCGCGAACCAACTGCTCGCCGCCTTGGCGCTGCTCACCGCGACGGTCTGGCTGGCCAACTGGAGCGAGTCCAAACAGCTCATCAGCACCGGCGCGCCGATGGCGGTGATGACGTTCATCACGGTCATCGGTCTCCTGTGGCTGGCGCTGCACGACAACGTCTACGCGAAGTTCCTCAACGACGCGTGGATGGCCGAGGCGACCGCCTTCGCCATGCTGTCGGCGGTGGTCCAAATCGCCATCGCGTTCGTGCTCATCTACCTCGCGCTCTCCTTGGTGGTAATGGGCTACCGAAATATCAACCGCGTCCGCGAACTCCCCGAGGAGGGCGGCTACTCGCCGGGCGACGACTGAACCGCGCGCGAACCGCCGCCCTCGGCCTCTCCGCTTCTCTCTTTTCCTCTCCTCCGTTCTCTCACCCGTTCAGCGGCGCAGACGGTCCAGCAGGCGGCCGACGACGCCCCGTCCCGACCCGGCGGTCGGGTCCACGTCGTCCCAGAGGGTGAACGCCCGCGCCGCGTCGGCGCCTTCGCTGGCGACGGCGTCTTCCGCTTCGGGGGCGACGACGGCGAGGTTCACCTCGTAGTGGCCGTAGTAGCCGAACTTCAGGAGCGTCCGGTCGGAGAACTCGGCGACGAACGCCCGGACGTCCTCGGGCACCGCGTCGGCGACGAGGACGAACGTGAAGTCGGTGCCGAAGTGCTCCTCGTCGGCCTCGACCCACTCCTCGGCCAGTTCGTGCCCGAGGTCGACCAGCCGTTCCAACTCCGCCCGCGTCGCGGTGGGGACGCGACGGGCGAACAGGAACTCGCGCGTCTCGTGGTTCGCGTAGTTCAGCGCGGGGTGGAAGAAGCGCTTCTCGGACTCGATGCGCATCTCCCCGAAGAGGTCGAACCGTTCGCCGCGGACGCTACGGTCTTTCTCCAAGTCGTAGTTGAACATCAAGCGGTCCGACACCCTGTCGAGGTACTCGTCCTCCCAGTCGGGCACCGCCGAGAGGTCGACGCCCGCCTCCTCGGCGGCGGCCTTCGGGTCGAACGAGTCGTCCCCCCCGTCCCCGTCGTCGGCCGCCTCGCTCATTCCTCCTCGTCCTCCGGGTCGTACGGCACGGCGTCCCCAGAGACGGGCGGCGCGCCGAGGGCGAGGACGCTCACCGCGGCGTCGGCGTCCGCGGGGTTGTACGCTCGCTGCGGGCTCCTCGGGTCGACGGCGAACAGGCAGTTCTCGCCCACCTCGTACGTCTTTTCGGGCGTCTCGACCGACAGCGTCCCCGAGAGGACGTAGAACGCCTCCTCCTGCTCCTCGTGGTAGTGGTATGCCAGCGGAATCTCCTGACCCGGCTCCGCCCGGAAGCGGTTGAGCGCGACGTTGTCCAACCCGGCGGGCTCCGACAGGCGGCGCATCTCGCAGTCCCTGTCGTCGCTCGGCGCTACGTCCTCGCAGTCCACGACGCGGTATCCCATACGCGTTCACACTCCGCACGTTCTGAAAAGCGGCTCGGGTCCGCCGCGGTCACAACGCTTTAATCGTGATGGTCCTTGGTGCGAGGTGAACGACGATGTCGGAGAAACGAACCGAATCCTGCGGCCGGTGCGCGATGTCCACCGTCGTCGACGCCGTCGGGGAGAGCGGCGGGGCGGGGGACGGCGGCGGTGACGCCGACGGCGACGGGGCGCGCGCCTCGGCGTTCGGCGGCGACCGCATCGAACTCTCCGACCGGGAACTACGGGCCACCTCGCCCGCGGCGTGGCTCTCGAACCTCGTCTCCCGCCTCGACGCCGCCGCCTCGCGGTTCGTCTACGGCCCGCGCTAGCGCGGCGCTCCGGCCGTCGTCGGCCGAGACGCCACTGCGTGTGACTGTCTGACCGGATGCAAGCCGCAAGTAGAGTTTTATACGGCTCCGAACTTATCACCCCTCAACCAGATGGAAGAGAGCGTTTCCGGCTTCAAAATTCGGGGGTCGTGGGGCGACGTCGTCGAACACGGCGAGCGCATCACCCGCGCCCTCCGGGACGCCGGCGTCGAGAGCGACGCGTTCGAGCAGTGGGACGAGTGGCGTCCCAAGGCGCACGAGCGACTGAACGAGGACGTAAACGAGAAGACGGCGGCGCAGGCCAGCGTCGGCGAGGGTGAAGGGGAGAAGGCGGGCAAAGAGCCCAACGAGGACCTCCAGACCGCGGGCGAGAAGCTCTCGGAGTCCTACCAGAAGGTGGACGAGGGAGACAACGACGGCGCCGTCGAGCGCTGGAGCGAGTCAATCGGCTACGTCGCCCGCGCCGCCGACTCCGCCGGCCGGCGGGCGCTCCGGAAGGTCGAAGACACCGTCTACCGGAAGGTGATGACCCAACTCGCGCCGTACTACTTCGACAACGAACTCATCAGCGCCAACATCCAGAAATCTCACCGCGGCGAGGAGGAGGTGACGTTCATCTTCGAGGTGAACATCAACGACGACGACCTGAAATCCGCCGTCAGCACTCGTCTCGGCGAGTACGACGACACCGTCGACCGCTGGCACGTCGACGTCGAGAAGGAGACGACGAACGCGGAGGCGGCCGAGGGCGTCGAACCGCCGGAATCGAAGCCGGAGTCGAACCCCGGCACGAACTGATCGGCGACGCGACCCGCCGACGCCGGGTTCCGCCGACGGTACCCTCATTAGCGAGAGGTCCGTCGGTACGGGCGATGCCCGAACCGCTCCGCGCGAAGTCCGGCGAGTTGACGGTCGAAGAGATCATCGACGCGGTCCGGGAGGGCCGCCGCGTCGTCGTCGAGGCGGAGATGCTCGGCGGCGTCCACGAGGTGTCGCTCCGCCACGACGGCACGACCTACTACTGCGACACGCCGACGACGCTGCACAAACACGCCGACGAGGAGGGGATGCGCGACTGCATCGTGAAGATGGGCTACGCGCGGAGCGACTGAGGCGGAGCGAGGCGAGGCGAAGTGAGCGGAGTCGGCGGGAACGACGGGGCCGACGGAGCGGCGCCCGCGACGGCTACCGGTTGCAGGTTGCAGGTCGTTTTAATCGGCCGGGCGGCCAATGGGCGGACATGAGCGACGCGCCAAACATGGGGGACCTCATCGAGACGGACGACCCGAGTTTCCAGCACGTGCTCGCGTGCGTCTTCGGCATCCAGGGCCACGAGAGTCGGACCTACCTCACCCTCCTCGACAACCCCGGCAGCACCGTCGCCGAACTCGCGGACATCTTGGAGCGCGACCGGAGCAACGTCAACCGCTCGTTGACGACGCTGATGGAGAAGGGTCTCGCGGACCGCGAGCGACGGCTGCTCGACCCCGGCGGCTACGTCTACCAGTACACCGGGACGCCGCTGCCGGAAGCCAAGGAGATGCTCCACGCCGCCCTCGACGAGTGGGTCGAACAGGTCCACGCGAGCATCGAGGGGTACGGGCGCGAGGACGAGAGCGGGGAGGGGAGCGAGGGTGAAGGGAAGGGAGAACCGGGGGCCTGACTCCGTCCGTCCGGCAGCACGCGCCCGAACCGTCCCCCTTTTGCCCGCCGAACGTGTCGCATCGGACAATGAGCCTCGACCTCACCGCGCCCGCGCCCGACGCCCCGGACGTCGCCGAGGACGGCGTGTGGCTGGAGTGCATCGAGACGGGCGAGACGTACGCCCCCTTCGATGAGATACGCTACACCAGCGACGGCGGTCACCTGCTCGAAGTCAAGTACGCCGACCCGCCCGCCCTCGAGGACTTCGAGGGGCAGGGCCGCGGCGTCTGGCGCTACCGCGACGCGCTCCCGTTCGAGGAGGGCGTCAGCCTCCCCGAGGGCGACACGCCCCTCCACGAGGCGCCCCGTCTGCGCGAGGATATCGGCGTGAACACCCTCCGCATCAAGCACGAGGGGATGAACCCGACGGGCAGTTTCAAGGACCGCGGGATGACCGTCGGCGTCCGCGTGGCGAAGGAACTCGGCGTCGACCGCCTCGCCTGCGCCTCCACGGGCAACACCTCCGCCGCCCTCGCCGCCTACGGCGCCCGCGGCGGGATGCAGACGCTCGTTCTCCTCCCCTCCGGCAAAGTCGCCGCCGGCAAGATAGCCCAGGCCGCCCTTCACGACGCCCGCATCCTCGAAGTCGACGGCAACTTCGATTCGTGTCTGGACATCGTGCAGGACCTGGCCGAACGCGGCGAGGTGTACCTGCTGAACTCGCTGAACCCCTTCCGACTGGAGGGGCAGAAGACCATCGGGCTGGAGATTTTAGAGGAGTTCCGCGACGACTACGGCCGCTTCCCGGACCGCATCGTCCTCCCCGTCGGCAACGCGGGCAACACCGCGGCGCTGTACAAGGCGTTCCGCGAACTCGTCCAGTCGGGCTCGCTGGACCCCGAGGAGGTGCCGAAACTCACCGGCGTGCAGGCGGAGGGCGCCGCCCCGATGGTCGAGGCCGTCGAGAACGGGTGGGAGGACACCGAGCGCTGGGACGAGGTGGAGACGCGCGCGACGGCCATCCGCATCGGCAACCCGGTCAACGCGCCGAAGGCCCTGCCCGGAATCCGCCAGACGAACGGGACGGCCGTCGCCGTCTCCGACGCGGAGATAACCTCGGCGCAGCGAGACCTGGCCCGCGAGGGCATCGGCGTCGAACCGGCCTCCGCGGCCTCCGTCGCCGGCCTGCGAAAACTCCGCTCGGACGGCGTCGTCGACGCCGACGAGGACGTGGTCTGTCTCACCACCGGCCACCTGCTCAAAGACCCCGACGCGGCGTTCGAGGCGGGCAACGAACCCGAACCCGTGGCGAACTCCACGGAATCGGTGCTCGACCACATCGGCGCCGAGTAACGTATCCTACAAGAGCACTTTCTTCTATCCTGTCCATCGAATGACGGCGGTCTGACGTACTTTCATACCGGCGTGGTACCTCCTCACGTACATGCCCTCGCCAACCATGCCGACCGGAACGGTGAGCGGTGGGTCGAACGGGTCGCGGACGTTCCCGATTCGGGACGACCACCGGTTCGACCGTCCCCGCGAGACCGCCCCGGACGCGAGCGAATCGAACGCCCGGACCGACGGACGCGGCGGCGCGCCGCGGACGCCCGAAGCGGAGGTCGAACGCCTCCGCGCGGAGAACGAGGAGTTGCGACGGGCGCTTCGCGAGACCCGCGAACGACGGCAGGACGTCATCGACCGGTACGAGCGACTGCTCGACGGCGACGCCGGGAGCGACGCCGAGGAGGGGACGAAAGCGGGGGCGACGGCGGAGACGGAGGTGGACGTGAACGCGGACGCGAAAGCCCCGGCGTCGCCGCCGCGCGCCTCGCCCGCGCCGACGAAACCGCTCACGCGGCGACTCTCCGACGCACTCGACGCGCAGTGGACGCGCCTCCGGCGGCGCTACAACGCGTGGCAGCGACAGACCGGGCTCTGAGGGGTCGCCGGTCGACTCGGAAAATAGAGCTCGAAATCGAGACGAACACCGAAAGACGAACGGGCGACCCCGCGTCGTCCCGGACTACTCGCCGGTACCGTTCAGCGTGAGGTATCTGACCTCGGTGATGCGTTCGTCCGCGAGCAGTTTCTCTTGGACCTCCTCGGAGACGGGGTCGTCGAGGTTGTAGACGGTTATCGCCTCGCCGCCCTCCTCGTGCCTGCGGGCGTTGAACATCCCGGCGATGTTGATATCGTTGTCGCCGAGGACGCCGCCGATGAACCCGATGACGCCCGGTTTGTCGTAGTTGCGCGCGACGAGCATCTGCCCGTGCGGGATGGCGTCGACGCGGTAGCCGTCGATGCGGACGATGCGCGGGTCGTCGCCGGCGAACAGCGTTCCGCACACCGAGAGCGACTGCTCGTCGTTGCCGACGGTGACGGTGACGAGACTCTGGAAGTCCTCCGCCTGGAGCGTCTTCGACTCGGTCACGTCGATGCCGCGTTCCTCGGCGATGCTCGGGGCGTTGACGGCGTTGACCTGCCACTCCAGCGGTTCGAAGACGCCCTTCAGCGCCGAGGCGGTGACGAGTTCGACGTCCTCCTCGGCGATGTCGCCCTCGTAGGAGACTTCGACGCTGGAGATGCGGCCGTCGAGGAGTTGGGCGGCCACCTTGCCCGCCGTCTCCGCGAGGTCGATGTACGGCCGGATGCGCGGGAAGGCGGCCTCGTCGACCGACGGCGCGTTCAGCGCGTTCATCACGGGTTCGCCCGCGAACGCCGCGTCTATCTGGTCGGCGATGGAGGTGGCGACGTTCTCCTGTGCGGCCTCCGTCGAGGCGCCGAGGTGCGGGGTCACGACGACGTCCTCCACCGAGAGAAGCGGGTTGTCGGCCGAGACGGGTTCGTCCGCGAACACGTCGATGGCCGCGCCGTCGAGCGTTCCTTTCTCGACGGCGGCCGCGAGGGCGCCCTCGTCGACGACGCCGCCGCGGGCGCAGTTGACGACGTAGCCGCCGCCCATTATCTCCAACTCGTTCGTGGAGATGAGGTCCTCCGTCTCGGGGGTCAGCGGCGTGTGGACCGTCAGGAAGTCCGCCTGCCTGAGACACTCCTCGAACTCCACGAGTTCGGCGCCGAGTCGGTCGGCGCGTTCCTCGCTGATGTAGGGGTCGTACGCGACGAGGTTCATCCCGATACCGTCGAGTCGCTTGGCCACCTCCTGCCCGACGCGGCCGAGGCCGACGATACCGAGCGTCTTCGTGTTCAGTTCGGTGCCGAGGTAGTCGCCCTTGGCCCACTCGCCGCCCTTGAGGCGGGCGTGCGCTTGCGGGATGGAGCGCGCGGCGGCGAACGCCATCGCGACGGTGTGCTCGGCGGCGGCGCGGACGTTCCCCTCGGGGGCGTTGGCGACGATGACGCCGTGGTCCGTCGCGGCGTCGATGTCGATGTTGTCGACGCCGATGCCGGCGCGGCCGACGATGACGAGGTTCGGCGCCGCCTCGAACAGCGATTCGTCCACTTCGGTTCCGGAGCGGACCACGAGGGCGTTCGCGTCCGCGACGGCGTCCAACAGCGCCTCCCCTGTCACATCGTAGGCGGTCTCGACTTCGTGACCCGACTCACGAAGGCGTTCCAGACCCGCATCGTCGATGGGGTCCGTGACGAGTACCTTCATACCCCTACCGACCGCTGGTTCCCGGTTAAGAGTTTCTTCGACGGCGGTATTGGTTATGTTAGGTGCTCTCGTGGCTCACGACGGCGTTTTCGCTTTGGCGTCGGCGCTCCGGTTCGTATCCGACTCGCTAGAACTATCATTCCCGACGTCATACCTCCGGTGATGGGCTCTCATCGGTGGTCGAACTGACCGACGGCGCGTCCGTCTCGGACCTCGTCTCGATTCCCGCCGGGAGGAGCCTCCTCGTCACCGGTCCGGTCATGACCGGCAAGCGCCGGATTATGAACTCGCTCCTCGCGGCCGGCGACCCGGCGGCGCGGGGAACGGCCATCGTCACGACTCGGAAGCCGGGAGACACCATCGAACGGGAGTTCCGGTCGCTCGCCGACGTCCCCGACGGGCAGTTCTCGGTCGTCGACTGCGTGAGTCGCTCCGGCGGGTTCGGCCTCGCCGAGGCCGCGCCGGGCCGGCGGTACATCTCCGACCCCGGCGACCTGACCGGCATCGGCATCGCGATGACGGAGTTCATGCGGCGGTTCCACGAGGAGGGCCGCGACGCCCGCATCGGACTCCACACGCTCTCGACGATGCTGATGTACGTCGACCTCAAGCGGGTGTTCCAGTTCCTCCACGTCGTCACGGGCCGCATCGCCACCTCGGGGTTCTCCGGCGTGTTCGTCCTCGACGACAACGTCGTCTCCGAACGCGAGGAGATGATCATGCTCCAACCGTTCGACGCCGTCATGGAGGTCCGCGAGGACGAGCGGACCGAACTGCGCGTCCGCGGCGCCGACTTCGGACCGCGGGCGTGGACGCCGGTCAGGTTCGACGCGCTGGTTCAGTAGGTCAAGGTCAGTAGAGGTGCGTCATCGCGGCGTCGATGAGCGGCGAGGCGCGGCGCTCGAACGTGGCGATGACGCCCGACCACTCCGTCAGCGGGTAGACGGCGACGATGGCGTTGTCGTACCACCGGAGCGTCGCGTCGAGGTGGCCGTAGTCTTCGAGCGTGCTGTCGGACGGCGACTCGGCCAGTCCGATCATCGCGAACGTCTTCAGTCGCTCGTCTATCTCCTCGTCGGTCAGTTCCGCCCGAATCTCCTCGCGCAGGTAGAGAATCTCGACGCCCTCGTGGTCGTAGAATCCGATTCCGCGGACCGACTCGTCGTTCTCCTCTCTGAGTTCCTCGACGAACGCCTCCAGCGCCTTCCCCGGCCGGCCGCCCTCCTCTTCGATGTCCGCGCGAAGTTCCTGTTCGACGTCCGCCAAGTCGTCCTCGCCGTCCGCCGCGGGGAAATCCGTCATCGTGCTGTACTGTCTCGTCGCTGGTAGATATAGCTAGTCGTCCCCGACGAACTCCGTGAGGGCGGATGAGTTGGTTTCAAACCGACCGCCGACGAGTGACGAGTATGCGACTCGTGGCCTTCGACTTCGACGGAACGCTCTCGGACTCGGAGATGACGGTGCTGCTCGGCCGCCGGATGGGGGTGGCCGACGAGATGGCCGACATCACCGAACGGGCGATGAACGACGAGATATCCTACGCCGATAGCCTTCGGAGGCGGGCGAAACTCCTCGACGGACTCGAGGCCGAGGACGCCGAGGAGGCGTACGACGAGGTGACGCTCCGCCCCGGCGCGGCGGAACTCATCGGCCGCCTGCGCGACGCCGGTCACCACGTCGCCATCCTCACCGGCGGCTTCGAACGCGGCGTCGAACGCGCCTTGGAGAAGGAGGGCGTCGAGGTGGACTCGATCGTCGCCAACCGCCTGCCCGTTCGGGGCGGCCGTCTCACCGGCGAGGTGGAGGGGTCGCTCATCGAGGGGACGAAGGACGAAGCCCTCGAATCGCTCGCCGACGAACTCGGCGTGAAACTCTCCCGGACCGTCGCCGTCGGCGACGGCGCGAACGACCTCCCCATGCTCGAAGTCGCCGGCCTCGCCGTCGGGTTCGTCCCGAAACCCGCCGTCCGGCCCTCCTGCGACGCCGTCGTCGCCTCGATGTACCGCCTCGGCAAGGTGTTCGAGGGGTACAGCATCGTCCGGAAGCCGGACCAGTAAGCCGACGACTCCGCGCCGCCGCTCTCGCCACCCTGTTTTCGTTCCGATACGTCTCAGCCGAATATCCGATTCCCACGAGTTCGGGCCCCACGAGGCTCCCAGATTTGATATCCGGACGCGCACGCTTATATCAGATTTCGTGTTACTCCGTCCCAGATATATGCCGGCAGAACTTACCGCATTAGATCCGAAAGAACTGGTACTGATACTCATCGCACTGGTGGGGGTCGTCCCCGTGTTGCTCCTTCGCTCCTCGCAGTCGAAGTGGTTCATGGGCGGCTACCTCCTGCTGTGCGCGGGCGCGTTGGCGACCAACCTCGAAGCGTTGGCGCTGAGCGACCTGTTCAACGTCGTCGAGCACGGTGCGGGCATCGCCGCGTCCGGCATCGTGTTCCTCATCGCGGCCCGCAAGCGGAGTCGAGTCGTCGCCGAGGCGACCGAGTGAGATGGTCGCGTTCACCGCGGTCTTCGACGTGGTCGGCACCGTCGCCTACCTCGCGACCGCCGTCGTCGCGTTCCGGACCTACCGGCGGGCCGACGCCGAGTCGGGTTTCTGGCTGAACTTCGGACTGGCGGCCCTGCTCGGGTTCTTCTGGGCGGGCGTCGTCAGCGCCGAACATCTGGGCGTCGCCGGCGAGGTGTTCGACATCATCAGCGTGTCGCTCCTGACGGCGACTATCGCCGTCTTCGCCGTCGGCGCGACGGGCACGTACGCCGTCGTCGAGGACATGAAGCGTTCCCGCGCCCGCGAGGCCGACTCCCGCGCGGCGGCGGAGTCGCTGACGGAGTCGCTGGAGACCGGCGCCGCCGAGTTCGACCGCGTGATGGACGCCGCGGCCGCGGGCGACCTCACGGTCAGGATGAACCGCGACGGCGAGAGCGACGCGATGGCCCGCGTGGCCGAGTCGTTCAACGGGATGATGGCCGACCTCGAGACCACCGTCGTGAACATCCAGTCGTTCGCGGGCGACGTCGCCGACTCGACGGCGCAGATAGACGCCAGCGCCGACGAGATACGGATGGCCAGCGAGGAGGTGAGCACCTCGATGACCGCCGTCGCGGGCGAGACCGACGAACAGCACCGACACCTGTCGGCGGCCGCCGACGAGATGAGCACGCTCTCGGCGACGGTCGAGGAGGTGGCGGCCTCGGCGACGCAGGTGGCCGAGACGTCGAGCGAGGCGTCCGAACTCGGCGAGGACGGCCGCGCGTCCGCGACCGAGGCGTTAGAGGAGATGGACCACGTCCGGGAGACGACCGACCGGACCGTCGGCGAGGTCGAGGCGCTCCGCGACGAACTCGACGAAATCGTCGCCATCGTCGACCTCATCACCGAGATAGCCGACCGGACGAACCTCCTCGCCCTCAACGCCTCCATCGAGGCCGCCCGCGCGGGCGAGGCCGGCAAGGGGTTCGCCGTCGTCGCCGCCGAGATAAAGGAACTCGCCAGCGAGTCGACGACGGCCACGGGCCGCATCGAGACGCTCGTCACCGACATTCAGGCGTCGGCCGCGGGCACCGCCGGCGACATGCGCGAGGTCGGCGACCGGGTCACATCCGGCACCGAGACGGTCGGGTCCGCGCTGGCCGCCCTCGAGGACATCGCCGCGCGCGTCGAGGAGGTCAACGGCGGCATCCAGGAGATAGACCGCGCGACGACCGAGCAGGCGACCTCCACCGAGGACGCCCTCCTGAAGGTCGAGGACGCCCGGCAGGCGGGCGACCGGACGAGCGAGGAGATATCGAGCGTCACCGCTGCCTCCGAGGAGCAGACCGCCTCGGTCTCCGAGGCGGCGGGCAGCATCGGCGACCTCTCGACGGCGGCGACGGCGCTCCGCGACCGTCTCGCCCGCTTCGAGGTGAGCGAATCCGCCCACGCCGGAGCGACGGCGGACTCCCCGTCCGCCGCGTCGGACGCTCCGACGGCCGCGGAACCGACGTCGCCGCCGGCGCAGACGGCGGCCGATTCCGCCGCCCCGATGTCGACGGACGGCGGCCGGTCCGAACGCCCCGACCGGCCCCCGCGCTCCCGTCGCTGACTCGCTCTCTCCGATTTCTCCGAACGCGCCGTCCGCCGACCCGCACGGGACACGTTTTTTGCACCGGTGACCCACTGACGGTAGCATGACGATGTACGACCGCGGGGCGTCGACCGAGGCCCGCCTCCGCCGGTGGGACGGGGGCCTGAGTTGGCTCGCGTTCCCCGGGGAGACGGCGGAGCGGTGCAGTCACGCCCTCGGCGCCGACGGCGGCGTCTGGCTGTTGGACCCGCTGGACGCGCCGGGGGTCGACGAGGCCGTCGCGGAACTCGGTCCCGTCGAGGGCGTCGCCGTCCTCTCGGCGTACCACGCGCGCGACGCCGCGGCGTTCGCCGACCGCTACGACGTGCCGGTGTCGCTCCCGCGGTGGCTCCCTCGGGTCGAAGCGCGCGTGGACGCGCCCGTCGAACGGTTCGACGGCGAACTCGGAACCACCGGCCTCCGCGTCCGCGAGTACGCGCCGCTTCCGGGGTGGTCGGAGGCGATAGCCCACCGCCCGGCGGACGGCACGCTGTACGCGCCGGACACGCTCGGCACCGCCTCGCCGTTCACCGTCGACGGAGAGCGACTCGGTCTCTACCTCTTCCAGCGCTTCGTGACCCCGAAGTTCCTCCACGGCTACGACCCCGAGCGGATACTCGTCGGGCACGGCGACGGGGTGTTCCAGGGGGCCGCCGCGGCGCTCGAGGACGCCGTGGCGAACGGGCGACGGCGACTGCCCTGGGCGCTGGTCGAGAACGGGACCGAGCAGGTTCGGGCGCTCGTGGCGGCACTCGACGAGCGAGGCTGAGCCCGACCGACGACGCGAAAAACCGACCGAGTCCGGTGTTACGAGGCGTACTCGAAGAGGCTGAACTCGTTCCCGGACGGGTCGGCGAACATCGCCTCGATGCCCCACGGGTACGTCTCGGGTTCCTGAGTTATCTCGACGCCCCGTTCGCGGAGCGTCTCGACCGTCTCGGCGCAGTCGGGCGTCCGGAACGTCCACCACGTCTCGGTCCCCCGCTTCGGTTCGAGCAGCGCCCGCGTCTCCTCGTCGTAGTACGGTTCGTCGACCCGGGTGAGGGCTATCTCTAACTCCTGCCCCGGAACCCCGACGGTGACCCACCGGCCCGTCTCGCCGTCCATCTCGAACGTGTCGTCCATCCGCTTTTCGAACCCCAGCGTCTCCGTGTAGAACGCCAGGGCTTCGTCCACGTCGTCGACGACGACCGTGACGATGCGCAGTCCCTCGATACCCACCTGTCGTTGTGTTCCGCTCATGGGCAGGATTGGTACGCGTGCGGAGAGAATAGCTCTATTTCCGCCGTACCGGCCGTTCTCGGCGTCTGAGCGGTTCTCGGAAGAGACACTCCGAAGAGGTAGAACGCCGCCTCCGAGCGGCGGGCGTTCGGCGGTTCAGCGGTTCAGCGTGTGAATCGCCTCGCCGCGCGCGTTCTCCGCGGCCTCCATCACCGCCTCCGCCAGCGTCGGGTGGGTGTGGACGGTGCCGGCCACGTCCTCCAGCGTCGCGCCCATCTCCACCGCGAGGGCGAGTTCGGCGACGAGTTCGGACGCTTCCGGTCCCACAATCTGCCCGCCGAGGACGAACCCGCTGTCCTCGTCGGCGACGACGCGGACGAAGCCCTCGGTGTGGCCCGTCGTCATCGCGCGCCCGGAGGCGTTGAACGGCATCTGGCCGACGGCGGGGGTGAAACCCGCCTCCTCGGCCTCGGATTCGGTCATGCCCACGGTGCCGATTTCGGGGTCGGTGAACACGGCCGCCGGGACGGCCTGCGCGTCGTAGGCCGCCGGTTCGCCCGCGGCGTGTTCGGCGGCGACGATGCCCTCCTTCGACCCGACGTGCGCCAGCATCGGCGAGTCGGCCACCACGTCGCCGACGGCGTAGATGTGGTCGACGGAGGTCCGCATCCGGTCGTCCGTCTCGAAGAAGCCCTTCTCGTCCGTCTCCAATCCCGCGTTCTCGGCGTCGACGGTGTCGGTCACGGGCGACCGACCGACGGCGACCAGCACCTTGTCGGCGCGGTACGACGACGTCTCGCCGTCCTCGGTCTCCGTCTCGACGACCACGTCGTCGCCGTCGGGCGACCACCCGCTGGCGCCCTCTCCGAAGTGGAACTCGATGCCGAGTTCCTCGGCGCGTTTGCGGACGACGTTCGAGACGTCGTCCTCGTAGCCGGGGAGCACGTCTTCGAGCATCTCCACGACGGTCACGTCCGCGCCGAGTTTGGCGAACGCGGTGGACAGTTCCATGCCGATGTAGCCGGCGCCGACGACGAGCAGTTCGTCGGGCACCGACTCCGCCGCGAGGGCGTCCCGCGAGGACCAGACGGGGTCGTCCGCGAACTCGAAGCCCGGAATCTGGACCGGGCGAGAGCCGGTGGCGACGATGCAGCGCTCGAACTCCACCGTCTCGGAGCCCTGACCCTCGCCGCCGTGTTCGATGCGGACCGAGGAGTCGTCCTTGAAGCGCGCCGTCCCCTCGATGAGGTTGACGCCGTTGGCCTTGCAGAGTTTCTCGACGCCGCCGGTCAGTCGGCCGACCACGTCGTCCTTCCAACTCCGCATCTGCGACATGTCCACCGCCGGGTCGGCGTGGATGCCCATCTCCTCGGCGCTGCCCGCCTCGTGCGCCAGCGACGACGCCGTGATGTACGCCTTCGAGGGGATACAGCCGTGGTTCAGACAGGTGCCCCCGTAGGCGTCTCGTTCGACCAGCGTCGTGTCCAGACCGCGCTGTGCGGCGCGGATGGCGGCGACGTACCCGCCCGGCCCCGCGCCGATGACCAGTACCTCCGTTCCCGTCGAGATGTCTCCGACGACCATTATTCGAGCATCAGGAGTTTGGGGTTCGCGAGGTACTCCTTGACCTTGTTCGTGAACTGCGCGGCCACCGCGCCGTCGACGACGCGGTGGTCGACCGACAGCGACAGCGTCAGCACTTTTCTCGGGACGACGTCGCCGTCGACGACGCGCGGTTTCTCCTTTATCGCTCCGAGCGCCAGAATCGCGACTTCGGGGTAGTTGATGATGGGCGTGGCGTACTCGCCGCCGATGCCCCCGATGTTCGTGATGGTGAACGTGCCGCCCTGCATCTCCTCGCGCGAAATCTTTCGCTCGCGGGCCTTCTCCACTTTCTCGCTCATGTCTCGCGCGAGGTCAGAGAGCCCTTTGCCGTCCGCGCCGTGGACGACGGGCACCATCAGACCGGCGTCCGTCGCGGTGGCGACGCCGAGGTTGTACTCGTCGCGGAGCACGATTTCCTCGTTCTCCTCGTCGAGTTGGGCGTTCACGTAGGGGAACTCCTTCAGCGCCGCGACGACGGCCTTCATCACGAACGGCATGTAGGTGAGAGAGACGCCCTGTTCGGCCGCGAGGGGTTTCAGGTCCTCGCGGAGTTCCACCAACTCGGTCACGTCCACGTCGTCGTGGTGGGTGACGTGCGGCGCGGTGTACTTCGAGCGCTCCATCTGGTCGCCGATGGCGCGGCGGACGCCCCGGTAGGGGACGCGTTCGCCGGCCGCGGGACCGGACTCCGAGTCCGCTCCGCCGGCCGTCGCACCGGTCTCCGCCTCGGCTTCGGCCGTCGCCTCGCCGGCCTCGGCCTCCTCGGAGAGCGCCTTCGCGTCGGCCGCCTGCGCCTCGCGTTGGGCCTGCGCGTACTCGCGGACGGCCTCGGGGCTGACGAACGCCTCGCCGTCTCGTTCCTCGCTCGCGGGCACGTCGTCGATGTTCACGCCCTCCTCGTCGGCGATGCGGCGCGTCGCGGGCGCGGCCAGCGTCTTCTCGCGGCCGGCGGCCTCGGTCGACCCGGACGCGACTTCGCCGTTCTCGGCGTCGCCGCGCTTCGAGACGGCCGACTTGCCGGAGAACGACACCGAGCGAGGGCCGCCGGACTTCGAGTCGTCGCTCTCGTCGGCCCCCGAATCGGCGGCCGCCCGCACGTCGGACTCGGTCACCCGACCGCTCGGGCCGGACCCCGAGACGGAGGCGATGTCGACGTCGAGTTCGCGCGCGAGTCGGCGGACGCTCGGCGACGCGAACACGCGTCCCGACTGCGTCTCCGTCTCGGCGGTGTCGGTCGTCTCCTCGGCGTCCTCGTCGGCGGACTGCGCGTCGCCCGCCGCGGACTCGACTTCAGACTCGGACTCGGCTTCCTGCTCGCCGCTCGCCGCCTCGTCT
The DNA here is from genome assembly GCF_031624635.1 of Halogeometricum sp. S3BR5-2. Lineage (NCBI taxonomy): Archaea > Methanobacteriati > Methanobacteriota > Halobacteria > Halobacteriales > Haloferacaceae > Halogeometricum > Halogeometricum luteum. The sequence goes on from NZ_JAMQOQ010000005.1 coordinate 384,614, forward strand.
CCGTCCTCGCCCTCGACCTCGAACGTGATTATCACGTCGCCGACGGGGACCATCTCCCCCTCCTCGGCGCGGAGTTCGCTCACCGTCCCGTTGTACGGGGAGGGAACGTCCACGAGGGCTTTGTCCGTCTCCACCTCCGCGACGACTTGGTCCTCTTCGACCGTGTCGCCCGGCGCGACGTGCCACGTGACGAGTTCGCCCTCCGCGACGCCCTCGCCCACGTCGGGCAGTTTGAATTCCTTGATAGCCATCGTTCAGAACTCCACGGCGTTCCGGATACCTTCTTCGACCCGCGCGACGGAGGGCAGGTAGTAGTCTTCGAGGGCGTACAGCGGGTAGGGGACGTCGTAGCCGGCGATGCGTTCGACGGGGGCCTCCTGGTGCAGGAGCGCCTTCTCCTGCAGCGTCGCGGTTATCTCCGCGCCGAGACCGCCCGTCTTCGGCGCCTCGTGGACGACGGCCGCCCGGCCCGTCTTCTCGAACGACTCCACGATGGTCTCTTTGTCCATCGGCGAGACGGTTCGCAGGTCGACGACTTCGACGCTGACGCCGTCTTCCTCCAGGATATCGGCCGCCTCCATCGTCGGGCGCGTCATCGCGCCGTAGGTGTAGACGGAGACGTCCGTCCCCTCCCGGCGGACCGCCGCCTCGCCGATGGGGACCTCGTAGTCGTCCTCGGGGACGTCCCCGCGGAACGCGCGGTAGATGAGTTTCGGTTCGAGGAAGATGACCGGGTCGGGGTCGCGGATGGCCGAGATGAGAAGCCCCTTCGTGTCGTACGGCGTCGAGGGGATGACCACCTTCAGACCCGCCTCGTGCGCGTAGAACGCCTCCTTCGATTCGGAGTGGTGTTCGGGCGCGCGGATGCCGCCGCCGTAGGGCGCGCGGACGACGAGGGGGCAGGTGAACCGGCCGCGACTGCGCGTGCGCAGGCGGGCCGCGTGGCTGACTATCTGGTCGAACGCGGGGTACATGAACCCGGAGAACTGCATCTCCGCGACGGGGCGCATCCCCATCGTCGCCATGCCGATAGCGGTGCCGGCGATGCCGGATTCGGCGAGGGGCGTGTCGATGACCCGGTCGTCGCCGAACTCGTTCCAGAGACCCTCGGTGGCGCGGAAGACGCCGCCGTTCTTCCCGACGTCCTCGCCCATCACGACCACCCGGTCGTCGTTCGTCATCTCGGTGTGGAGACCGTCCCGCACCGCCTGTACCAGCGTGAGATTCTGCGTCTGTTGGCTCTGACTCATTGATTACTCCCGGAGGAACCCCTCGTCGCCGTGTCGTTCGTACATCTCCGCGAACGCCTCCGCCTGCGCCCGAATCTCGGGCGTCTGCTCGGCGAACACGTCCGAGAACATCTCGCTCGGTTCGGGTCGCGGTTCGGACTCCGCCGCCTCGATGGCCTCGGCGACTTCGTCCTTCACGCTCGATTCGATGGCCTCGACCGTCTCGTCGTCGAGGCGACCCGTGTTCCGCAGGAACTTCTCCAGACGCGGAATCGGGTCCTTCTTCTTCCACTCTTCGACCTCGTCGGTGTCGCGGTAGACGGTCGGGTCGTCGGCCGTCGTGTGCGCGCCGAAGCGGTACTGCACCGCCTCGATGAGCGTCGGGCGACGCTCGCCCTCCTCGGGGTTCTTCGCCTTCTCGACGGCCGCGCGCGTCGCCGCGTAGACGGCGAGGGGGTCCATCCCGTCGACCTGCACGCCCTCGAAACCGTAGGCGGTGGCCTTCTGCGCGATGGTCGCGGAGGCGGTCTGTCGCTCCCGCGGTACCGAGATGGCCCACTGGTTGTTGTTGCAGAAGAACACGTTCGGCGTGTCGAACACGCCCGCGAAGTTCAGTCCCTCGTGGAAATCGCCCTCCGAGGTGGCGCCGTCGCCGAAGTAACACATCACCGCGGCGTCCTCGTCCTGCAACTTCTTCGCCCACGCCGCGCCGGTGGCGTGCAGCACCTGCGTCGCGATGGGGACGGCGACGGGGAACATGTTCACGTCGTCGGGGATGCGGTTGCCCTTCTCGTGGCCCATCCAGTACAGCAGCGTCCGCTTCAGGGGGAGGCCGCGGTGGAGGGCGGCGCCGTGTTCGCGGTAACTGGGGAACAGCCAGTCCTCCTCGTCGAGGGCGAACGCGCTGCCGATCTGAGCGCCCTCCTGTCCGGACAGCGGGGGGTACGTCCCCATCCGGCCCTGCCGCTGGAGGCTGACGGCCCGCGTGTCGAAGTGGCGCGCGAGGTACATCTCGCGGTACATCGTCACCAACTCGTCGTCGCTCAGGTCGGGCACCTCGCCGACCGGTTCGCCGCCCTCGTCGAGGACGCGGAGCATGTCCTGCGGGTCTCGCTGTAGTACGCTCATGGGTGAACCCACCTGCTCATGTTCGGGTCTCACCCGCCCGGCGTAAAGTGTTTTCGTAAATAGTTTACTATGCCAAGAAATACTGCCGGCCACACGAAAAGCGTCCATCCTCTCCGGGTGAGAAATCGAATCCTTCTATTTCCGACTCGGTCAACGCTCGATTCATCTCCGCTCTCGGGCTGACGCCGCACGATAATGGACGAATGTGTAAAATTATACGCCGATTCCCGGTTCGAGGGGGTCCCGCCTCGCCGCGGTCGTGCGATACGGTATCAGTCGCCGGCCGCGGTGCGGGCCTCGCGGCGCGCCTGGTCGACGCTCTTGCCGTCCCGGAGGACGGCGTCGACGAACAGTTCGCCCGCCTTGTACGACGAACGGACCATCGGCCCGGAGGCGCAGTAGAGGAAGTTCAACTCCTCCTCGGCGACGCGGCGCCACGTCTCGAACGCGTCGGGGTGGACGTACTCGAACACGTCGAGGTGCGTTCTGGAGGGTTGGAGGTACTGGCCGAGGGTCACCACGTCGACGTCCGCCTCGCGGAGGTCCGACAGCGTCCGGTATATCTCGTGGTCGTACTCGCCGAGGCCGAGCATCACGCTCGTCTTCGTGTAGATGTCCGACTCGCGCTTCACCTGTTCGAGCACCGAGAGGGTCTGCTCGTAGTTCGCTCGCCTGTCGCGAACGGGCCACTGGAGGCGTTCGACCGTCTCGATGTTGTGCGCGATGACGTCCGGTTCGGCGTCGATTATCTTCCGGACGGCGTCCTCGTCGCCCTGGAAGTCCGGGATGAGCACCTCGACGAGGATGGAGGCGTCGCGGCGCTTTATCTCCCGGATGGTCTCGGCGAAGTGCGCGGCGCCCTGGTCCGGCAGGTCGTCCCTGTCGACGGAGGTGAGGACGACGTAGTCGAGGCCTATCTCCGCGACCGCAGAGGCGACGTTCGCGGGTTCCTCGGGGTCCAACGGCTCCATACCGCCCGTCTGTACGTCGCAGAAGTTACAGCCGCGGGAGCAGCGGTCGCCCATCAGCATGAACGTCGCCGTGCCGGGGCCGTCGGCACCGCTCCAGCACTCGCCCATGTTCGGGCAGTTGGCCTCCTCGCAGACGGTGTGTAAATCCCTGTCTCTGAGCGTCTGCTTGATGTCCGTGAAGCGTCGCCCCGACGGCGGACGCATCTTCAGCCAGTCGGGTTTGCGCCTGCCGCTCATACGAGAACGTTCGGCGCGGAGGTGAAAAGCGTGAGGATTAGACCGACGGATCGACCCGGTCGGGCCCGGTTTCTCGACCCGCCTCAGTCGTCCGCGGCGTCCGGTCGGTCGTCCGAGGGCGACGGGGACGGGGAGGAGGCGCCCGTCGGCCCCGCTTGCCGTGCCTGCGTCGCCTCCAGCGGCGCCGCCAGTCGGTCGACGCCCGTCCGCCGGAACCACTCCAGCAGGGCGGCCGTCTCCGCGGGGTCGCTGACGAACTCCGTTGCCGCCGTCGGTCGGTCGTCGGGGTCGCCGACGCGGACGCCGACGCCGTCGCGTTCGACGGCGCGGAACCCCGCCTCGTCGGTCCGCGCGTCCCCGACGAACACGGGGAGACACGACGCGTGGTCGCGCAGCAGCGAGGAGACGATGCTGCCCTTGTCCCAGTCGATGGCGGGGCGCACCTCGACTATCTCCTCGTCGCCGCTGACGGTGAGCGTCTCGCCGCCGAACTCGCCGACGAGGCGCGCGACGGTCCGACGCGCCCGTTCGGCGTGGGCGTCCGCCGCGCGGCGGTGGTGCACCGTCAGGGTCTGGCCCTTGTCCTCGACGTGGACCCCCCTGACCGTCTCGAACCGCTCGCGGAGTTCCGCGCTCAGCCGTCCGATGTCGGACTTCCGCTCCTTGGCGACGGGGTGTACCTTCGTCGTTCCCTCGGTGCGGAGTTCGAGCCCGTGGTTCCCGGCGTAGGTGATGCCCGTGAGGTCCACGCGCGAGCGGACGTCGGAGAGTTCGCGCCCGCTGACCACCGCGACGGTGACGTCGGGGTGGCTCTGCAGCGCCTCCAGCGCGGTGCGGTTCTCCGGGAGTATCGTCGCCGTCTGCGGGTCGTCGACGACGGGCGAGAGGGTCCCGTCGAAGTCGACGCAGAGGAGCAGTTCCTCGCGCTCTCGAAGCTTCGCGTCCAGCGCCTCGACCGTCGAGGTGAACGCCGCGCTCCGCGCCTCAGACATCGTGTCCTCCCGCGAGGAGCGTCTCCGTGGCGGTCAGTCCCGCCGACTCCAGCAGGTCCGCCACCCACGCGTCCAGGTCGTCCTCGCGGACGTGGTCGCGCAGGGCCCGCATCCGGCGGCGGCGTTCCCCCGCCGGCATCGTCAGGGCGTCGTGGATGGACTCGGCGAAGCCGTCCGGAGAGTAGGGGTTGATGGGGATGGCTTCGGTCATCTGCTCGTGCGCGCCCGCGAACTCGCTCAAGAGGAGGACGCCGTCCTCTTCGACCTGCGCGGCGGCGTACTCCTTGGCGACGAGGTTCATCCCGTCGCGGAGCGGACTCACAAGCGCCACGTCGCTGTGGCGGTAGAGGCCGAACAGTTCGCGCTGGGAGAGGTAGTCGTCGACGTGGACGATGGGCGTCCACTCGTCGGTGCCGAACCGCTCGTTGACCCGCTGGACGGCCTCGCAGACGTCCTCGGCTATCTCCTGGTAGGCGGGAATCTGCGAGCGACTGTGGCTCGACTTCTGGACGAACGTCAGTTCGCCGCGCCACTCGGGGTGGGTCTCCCAGAACGTCTCCAGGGCGTCGATGCGGTGGGGGATACCCTTCGTGTAGTCGATGCGGTCGACGCCGACGGCGACGCGCGTGTCGGGGTCGATGCCGTATCGCTCGGCCAGGTCCGCCCAATCGTCGCGGCCGAAGCCGTCGGCGATGGACTCGATGCGCTCGGCGTCGACGCCCATCGGGAACGCGCCGACGCGGACCTCGCGCCCGTCGATGCGGACGACGCCGGCCTCGCGGTCGACGTCCGTCCGGTCGAGTTGGGCCGCGCACTCGAGGAAGTTGTCCCGGTAGCGCTCGACGTGGAAGCCGACCACGTCGTTGGCCAGGAGACCCTCGATGAGTTCCTCGGGGTTCGGGACGACGCGGAAGGTGTCCCACGCCGGCCACGGGATGTGCCAGAACTGCACCATGTTCGCGCCGGTCGGGAGCCGTTCCCGGATGGTCTTCGGCGCGAGACAGAAGTGGTAGTCCTGTATCCAGACCGTCGAGTCCTCGGTCGCGCGCTCGGCCGCCGCGCGACCGAACGACTCGTTGACCGACTTGTACGTGTCCCAGTACGCCGGCTCCATCTCGATGCGGTCGACGAGGTCGTGACATAGCGGCCACAGGACCCGGTTGCTGTAGCCGTAGTAGTAGCCCGACACCTCGTCGTCGGTCAGCCACACCCGGCGCAGGGTGTATCGCTCGTCGCCGGGCGGGACGGCCACGCAGTCCTCGTCGTCGGTGACGACGGCGTCGGCGTCGCCGTCGCCCCAGGCGACCCAGTCGCCGCGCGTCTTCTGCACCACGGGGTCGAGTCCGGCGGTCAGACCGCCGACGGGTTCCTCGACGTCGATGCTGCCGTCGTCCTCGTAGTGGTGCTGATACGGTTCCCGGTTGGAGACGACGACGAGGTGGCGACTCTCCGCCGTCTCGTCGGCGTCCGCTCGTCCGTTCGGCTCTATTCTGTCGCCCGTCTCCAGACGAATATCGTCCGCACTCTCGGCCGGTGGGGTCTTTGCCATGAACTGTGGTTACTTCCGAATTCGCTCGCGGGGACCGCCTCGGTGCACGCCCTCCGGTCCGCCGCGGGTGTTCCGCGTGCTCGGACCGGGGTCGCGCGGTTCCGTCGCGTCGTTCTCGCTTGGTACCCAATGCGTGCTACTCTGCGGGGCCGTGTCCGCCGCGACGGTCCGTCCGAGGCCGACGACGTCGAGGGCGGCCTCGCTCTCGTTCGCGGCGGTGTTGATGCGCTCCATCCAGGTGAACAGCGCGTCGAGGGCTTCGGACTCGGTCGTCACGTGCCCCACGACCCGCTGTGACTCGGCCTCGTTGCACCGCTGCCGACACTGTAGCTGCCACCGACCTTCGTACTCGCGGTGAGGGCCGTCTGCCTCCACCGCCTCGACCGTGACGTCCCGCTCGCGGTGTCTGAAACCGATGCAGTCCCGCGAGGACACCACGTGCCAATGATAGGGGAGCTGCCCCCTGTCGAGTCGGTTGTAGGGGTCCATCGTCGTGAAATAAAGTACTCCCTCTCCACCGTACTTGATTGTGGTTGTATATTCTTGTATTTTATAACCCCTCTACCGTAAATTTATGCGATAACCGCGAGAATACGGATCACACGACTGTAAACCAAAAACTACACTCTTCCGAGTAGCACTATCATCTGTTGGTCACTGGCCGACGGTTTCATATCCGTCGCGGGCACCCTCTCTCGTGATGAGTACCATCGCGTCAGTCGAACTGGACGTGGACGAGTTCGCGCTCGGCCGGTCGCTGCCGACGCTCGAGAACGGCGAATTGGAGGTCATCCGGGTGGCCGCGACGAACCGTGACACTCTCGTCCCGTACGTCCGCGTCTCGGCGGACGACTTCGACTCGTTCGGCGAGGCGTTGGACGAGGACCCGACGGTACAGGAGTGGCGACTCGTCGACGACCTCGGCGACGAACGCCTGTACCGGATGGAGTGGGTCGAGGACATCCTCGTCGTCGTCCACCTGCTGTTGGACGAGGAGGGCGTCGTCCTGGAGATGAACGGCTATCAGGACGGCTGGCGCCTCCGCGTCCTCCTGCCGGACCGCGAGTCGCTCACCGAGACGGCCCAGTTCTGCGAGGGGCGGAACCTCACGTTCGTCATCAAGCACATCTACGAGGTGACAGGCTCCGTCGGACGGGGCCAGTACGGCCTCTCGAAGGACCAGTACGAAGTGCTCACGACGGCCATGGACCAGGGCTACTTCGACGTGCCGCGCAGCGCCACGATGAGCGACCTGGCGGCCACGCTCGGCATCTCCCAGCAGGCCGTCTCCGAGCGACTCCGCCGCGGACACAAGAACCTCCTCGAGAGCACCCTCGAACTGGGCGAGAGCTCCTTCGGCGAACCGACGAAACAACATCTGGAGTGAGTCGGCGCCGGTTCCGGTCCCCGGACCGCCCTCCGCACTCCCCGCCGCCTTCTTCCGTCACGATTCCGCCCGAACCGTCACGACAGTTCCGCATCGAGCATCGAAGACCGTGACGTATATATCAGATAAGCGGAAAACTCAAGTTCGAGTAAACCATAACAACGGTGTGAACTGGAAACACCGCCGCGACCGCACGACCGCAGAAGCGAAGAAAGAAGAACCCAAGAGCGGCACGAACTGGTCGTTCATCGCCGCCGCTCTGGGCGCTGCGTAAGGGAGCGTGCGCGCCTCGCGCGCCGTTCGACTCTTCTCCGATGCTTTCTCCCGTAGTCGAGACTGCGACGTCGAGTGCGGTGGTCAGGACGAGACCCGCCGTTCGAGCGCTAACCTGACGCCGAATCCGACGAGAACGCTTCCGCTCGCCGCGCGAAGAACCGTCCGCACGAGTTCGCGTTCCGTGATGACGCGTCGGGCCCGCGCCGAGAAGACCGCCAAGAGCGCTTGATAGCAGAACCCGAGCGTCGCGAACAACGCGCCGAAGACGAACAACTGGAGGGTAGTCGAACCGCCGGGTCGGACGAGCTGCGGAAGAAAGGCGAGGAAGAATATCGCTACTTTCGGGTTCAACACGTTGATCAGGAGCGCGTTTTTGAACGATTCGTTCGGCGTGTAACCCGTACCGTCCGGCGTAATCTCGAACTCTTCGGACCGTCTAAGCGTCTGTACGCCGAGATACACCAAGTACGCTGCACCGACTAGCTTGACGGCGGTGTACGCGGCGGCCGACGTCCGAAGGACGGCCGAGAGGCCGAGAACGGCGGCCGTCGTGTGGACGATGCTTCCGGCGGAGGACCCCAGCGCGGCGGTGACGCCGACCGTCCGCCCGTCGCTGACGCTTCGAGTGAGCGTGTAGACGCTATCGGGCCCCGGCGAGACGATGAGTACGAGGGCCGCCGGGACGAACGCGAGGATGATGCTATCTTCTAACACGGCCGACTCTCTCCGAGATTCGATATAACTCTGACGAGGCGTCTCACGCTCCGCCGAGACGCGGCGGACACCGGTTCTCCGGTCGCACCCCGTCGCCTCCGACCACCGGCGTCCGTCCGCGCGCCCTCGTGGAGAAACGCCTTTTAGTCCGTGGAACCCGGTGTCGCGTATGACTCTCGCTGTCTCGTCCCTGCGGAGGCACCTCCCGTGAAAGTCGCGTCCGTCGTCCCCGAGTTCGCCGACGCCTTCGGGTTCGACGAGTTCAACCGGATGCAACGGGAGGCGGCACCCGCCATCCTCGAACGCGACGACAACGTCGTCGCCGCCGCGCCGACGGCCAGCGGAAAGACGGCCCTCGCGGAACTGGCCATCTGCCGCACCCTCAAGAACGGCGGCACCGCCCTCTTCGTCGCCCCCCTCCGCGCGCTCACGAACGAGAAGGAGGCCGAGTGGGAGCGCTTCGAGTCGCTCGGCTACTCCGTCTACGTCGTCACCGGCGAACGCGACCTGAACCCCCGCCGCGCCGAACGCGCGGACATCCTCGTGATGACGCCCGAGAAGACCGATTCTGCGACCCGAAAGCACGACTCCGCGCGCTACTCCTTTATCACCGACGTCGACTGCGTCGTCATCGACGAGGTGCACCTCCTCGACTCGGACACCCGCGGCGGCGTCCTCGAAGTCACCGTCTCGCGCCTCCGGCGAATCTGCGACCCGCGCATCGTCGCCCTCTCCGCGACGATGCCGAACATCGAGGACGTGGCGAACTGGCTGGACGCCCCCCCGGAGACGACGTTCGAGTTCGGCGACGACTACCGCCCGGTGGACCTCCACGCCGGCGTGAAGACGTACTCGCACGGCGACAACGCCTTCGCGGACAAGTACCGGCGACTCTACCGCGCCCTCGACCTCGCGGAGGAGCACATCCGCGACGGCGGGCAGGCCCTCGTGTTCGTCTCCTCCCGACAAGACACCGTCCGCGCCGCCGGGAAGACCCGCGACGAACTCGGCAAGCGCGACATCCCGATGGGCGCGCGCGGCGACTACGACTTCCACAACGAGGCGAAGGAACTGAGCAACGACTCCCTCCGGAAGGCCGCCCCCGACGGCGTCGGCTTCCACCACGCCGGACTGGCGAAGGACGACCGCGACAAGGTCGAAGAGTGGTTCAAGGAGGGGAAGATTCAGCTCCTCTTCTCCACGTCGACGCTGGCGTGGGGGGTCAACCTCCCCGCTCGCTGCGTCGTCATCCGCGACACGAAGTACCACGACCCCCTCGAAGGCGAAGTCGACATCTCGCCGCTCGACATCCTCCAGATGCTCGGGCGCGCGGGCCGTCCCGGCTACGACGACGTGGGGTACGGCTGGGTCGTCTGCGACCGTTCGGACGCCGACAAGTATCGCAAACTCCTCCGCGAGGGCAAGGAAATAGAGTCTCGACTCGCCGAGGACCTCGATTCGCACCTCAACGCCGAGATAGCGATGGGCACCATCGGCGACTTGGAGGACGTGATGTCGTGGCTGGAGACGACGTTCTTCTACCAGCGCGCCCGCTCGAAACCCGACGCGTACGACTTCGACGGCCTGCGCGACCGCGTGCGCGAAACGCTCGAATCGCTCGTCGCCCGCGGGTTCGTCGAGATGGGGTCGGACCTCTCCATCGAGGCGACGACGCTCGGCCGCCTCGCCTCGAAGTACTACCTCCGCCTCGACACCGCCCGCCGGTTCGCCACGCTCTGCGAACGCGACACCATCACCGACGACTCGATTCTCGAAACCGTCGCCGGCGCGGCGGAGTTCCACGACGTCTCCGCTCGCCAGTCGGAGATGGACGCCGTGAACTCGGTGCTGCGGGGCGTCGACACCACCCTCGAAGACGGCCCGCGGAAGGTGTTCGCCATCCTCCAAGCGAGCATGTCGAACAGCACCCCCGCGGACCTCCGCTCGGACGCGTGGGTCATCCGCCAGAACGCGCTTCGACTGCTCTCGGCGCTCAGGGAGTTCCTCGACGAGTTCGCCGGTCCGAGGGCGGCGAACCTCGCCCGGCGCGTCGAGGCGCGCGTCGAACACGGCGTCTCCCGGGAGGCCGTCGCCCTCACCGCCGTCGACGGCATCGGACCGAACCGTGCGAACAAACTCGCCACCGGCGGTCTGCGCTCCCCGCGGGACGTGGCGGCCGCCGGCGCCGGAGAACTCCGGAGCGCCGGCCTCTCGGAGGGGGTGGCCGAACAGGTGGTGAAGAACGCGCGGAACTTTCCGGACGTGCGCATCTCGTGGGGGGAGTTCCCCGACTCGATAGCGACGGGCGAAAATCGGATGTGCGAGGTCGGAATCCGCAACCGCGCCGGCGGCGCGGCCGGCGCGGCCGTCGGCGTCCGCGTCTCCGCGGTGGCGGACGGCGGAGACGAAGTCGAGATGACCACCAAGCGAACGTATCTCTCCGACGAGACGACGGTCCACGTCGGCGTCTTCGGCGCGCCGGCCGACGAAGTGACCTACCGCGTCGAGGTGACGTTCCCCGACGCGCCCCTGCATCCCATCACGGAGACGCGGACCGTCCGCGTCGAGTGAGGAGCGAGGACCGACTCAGTCGAGAATCGTCTCGCGCAGTTCCGCGGGGCCGTCGACGACGACGTCCGCCCGCGAGAGGTCCAACTCGGCGTTGTGCGTCGAGCGGTAACCGACGGTGAACGCGCCGGAGCGCTCGGCCGACTCGATGCCGTTGACGGAGTCCTCGACGACGACGCAGTCCTCGGGGTTCAGACCGAGTTCGGCCGCCGCGTGTTCGTAGATGTGCGGTTCGGGCTTGCCGGGTTCGTCGATGTCGTCGGCGCTGAGGACCATGTCGAGAGGGTCGAGGCCGAAGCGGTCGCGGACGATTTTGATCCAATCCTGCGGCGCCGAGGAGACGATGGCGAGCTTTCGCCCCTCCGCGCGGATGTCGTCGAACAGTTCGTTCGCGCCGTCCATTAGTTCGACGTCTTCGCCGTACAGCGACTCGGCCCGGTCGTTGTACGCCTCGACGAACTCCTCTTTCGTCACGCTGGTGCCGTACTCCTCGGTGAGGTAGTCGTGAATTTCGCGGTAGTTCATCCCGGTCACCTCCTCGTGGTCCGGGTCGCCGGACTCGATTGCCTCCTCGTACACCCACTCGTCTTCGAACTGATACCAGTACGTCTCCGAGTCGACCAACACGCCGTCCATGTCGAACAACACCGCGTCGTCGGGGACTTCCATGCTCCGTCCAACGCGCGCCACCCCTCAAAGTCCTTCGTGAGACGGTTTATCACCGATGGGGCGGCCAGCGCCCCCATGTCAGAGACGATTCGCGTGTTCGCCGGCGACTGCACCACCACTTTCGAGGGTTCGCGCGCCCGCACACAGCGCGGCCGCGTGGTGGTCGTGGTAAAGCCCGACCGGACGGTCCTCGTCCACGACGCCGACGGCTACCAGCCCGTCTCGTGGCTCACCCGCCCCGACTCCCTGACCGTCGAGACGGACGCCTCGGGGTTCGGTCTGGTCGCCCGCGCGGACGACCAAGTCTTGCGCGTCAGGAGCCACGACTCCGCCGGGCGGGCGGAGTACCCCGTCACCGAAGCGGGCGCCCCCGTCGGGTCGCACCCGTCGACGGGCGAACCGCTGGTCAGAACCGGCGGCGCCGTCGTCGCCCTCGACTCCGGGACGGAGTACAAACTCCCGGCGGGCGCGACGGTGCTGGACGAGACGTGCGAGGAGTGCGGTCTCCCGACGATGCGCGCCGAACGCGGCGCCGTCTTCGAACTCTGCGTCGACCGCGCCTGCGAGTCGCTGGACGACGCCGTGCGCGACCGGTTCGACGGCGAGTGGGCCTGCCCGGACTGCGGGTCCGACCTCAGAATCATCCGGCGCGGCGGCCGCCTCCTCGCGGGGTGTTCGGCGTACCCCGACTGCGAGACGGCCTTCTCGATTCCCGCGGGCGTCGTCGTCGGCGAGTGCGACTGCGGCCTCCCGACCTTCGAGACGGCGCGGGGGCGGCGGTGTCTGGACGGGACGTGCGAGGAGTTCGCCGACGGCTGAACCGGACGGACGACGCCCGGACGCCGCGGCCGCATCGCAGGCCCTATGTCCTCACCCGCCCCGTTCTCGAACATGGACGCGACACTGCACGACGGCGTCGTTCGGGCGGCCGACGACGCGCGTCAGCGGTTCTACGACGCGCGGGGGTACGGCCGCCCCCTCGACGGGGACCGCGTCGAACTCGCGCCGGTCGAGGCGGCGCACCTGCTCTCTCGGGGGGACCTCGACGGCATCGACGGGATGGACTTCCGCGAGTTCCTCGCGGAGACGGGCGCGGTGCTGGAGTTCGTCGTCTACAAGGACCTCAGAGACAGGGGCTTCTACCTCTCGCCCGCCCGCGAGGAGTGGCCGGGCGTCGACGACCCCGACGGCGTCGACTTCGTCGTCTACCCGCGCGGGAAGGGGCCGACCGACGGCGTCGTCGAGCACCGCGTCCGCGTCATCGGCGAACGCGAACGCGTCGCCGCGTCGTCGCTCGGCGACGTCGTTCTGGCCGTCGTCGACGAGGACGGCGACCTGACGTACTTCGACACCGACGCCGACCCGGACGTGAGCGGCACCGCCGACTACGACCCGCCGACGGGCCTCGACGCGGACCTGCTCTCGGACCGCGTCGTCTGCTACGAGTCGCCCGACGAGGTGTACGAGCGCGGCTTCTACGGGCAGCGCCTGTTCGGCCGCAACGCCGACGACGGCCCCCTCCAACTGTCGCTCATCGAGGGCGCGTACCTCGCCGAACGCGGCGCCCTCGACGTCGACGCCGCCGACGTGGTGGGCCTCGCCCGCGACGTGGAGGGCGACCGGTTCGACCGCCGCCTGCGCGCCTACGCGGCGCTCAGGGACGCCGACGCGGTTCCGAAGAGCGGGTTCAAGTTCGGGGCGGACTTCCGACTCTACACCGACTTCGACTCCGTCTCGGAACTGAGCCACTCCGCCGACCTGGTGCGCGTCGTCGCGCCCGACCACGCGTTCCTCCCGCGGGACCTCTCCCTCGACGTCCGCCTCGCCGGCGGGGTCCGCAAGCGAATGGTTTTTGCGCTCACCGGCGCCAACGAACAGATAGACTGGCTTTCGGTAGCCCGGCTCACCCCATGACACGAGACGACCACACCGAGACCGACGCGTCGACACGCGAGGACGCCCGCACGGACGGGGGCGCCTCGGCGGAAGGAGCCGACGATACGTCTCTCGACCCGTGGGGTTCCTCGACCATCTCCGACTACCGCAAACTGTTCGAGGAGTTCGGCATCGAGGAGTTCGACGCGGTGCTGCCGGAGGTGCCGGACCCCCACTACCTGATGCGCCGCGGCGTCATCTTCGGGCACCGCGACTACCGTCCCGTCGCGGAAGCGATGCGCGACGGCGACCCCTTCGCCGTCCTCTCGGGGTTCATGCCGACGGGCGACCCCCACATCGGCCACAAACTCGTCTTCGACGAGATAATCTGGCATCAAGAGCAGGGCGGCGACGCGTACGGCCTCATCGCCGACCTGGAGGCCCACTCCGCCCGCGGGATGACGTGGGAGGAGATAGACGAACACGCGCGCGACTACCTGCTGTCGCTTCTGGCGCTCGGGTTCGACCCCGAGGAGGGCGAACTCTACCGGCAGTCCGACAATCGAGAACTGCAGGACCTCGCCTTCGAACTCGGGTCGAAGGCGAACTACTCGGAGTTCGAGGCAATCTACGGCTTCGGCGGGAGCACCAACGTCTCGCACGTGCAGTCGGTCGTCACGCAGATGGCGGACATCCTCTATCCTCAACTAGAAGAGCCGAAACCCACGGTCATCCCCGTCGGCCCGGACCAGGACCCGCACGTCCGCCTCGCGCGCGACTTAGCGGATAGAATGCGCTTCTTCAAGGTGACCGAGGCGTACGCGAGCTTCGAACTCCGGGACGCCGAACGCCCCCTCGTCGCCGCCGCCTACGACGCCCGCGAGGAGTACGCCGAGGACCCCGAGACGCCGCGGTGCGGCGAGGCGGGCGAGTGGCTCTCGACGGCGAACCTCGACGCGCACGGCGTCGTCGCCGCCGACTCGGCCCGCGAGTCCGCGGTGGAGAAACTGGCGAACGCCGGCATGGAACCGCTCCGCCCGCGGACCCGGTTCCTCGACGCCAACGCCACCGAGGCGGCGTTCGAGGCCCTCGTCGAGGCCGTCGACGGCGAGAAGCGCCGCTACGACGAACACGTCGACGCCTTCGAACTCTCCTTCGAGGAGGCGGACGAACTCGCGCGAGAAGTGGAACTCGACCACGGCGGCTACGGCTTCCGCGCGCCGTCGTCGGTCTACCACCGATTCATGACCGGGCTGACTGGCGGAAAGATGTCCTCCTCGATTCCGGCGAGCCACATCTCCCTGCTCGACGACCCCGAGGAGGGCTACGACAAGGTGAAGTCCGCGACGACGGGCGGCCGCGAGACGGCCGAGAAACAGCGCGAACTCGGCGGCGAGGCCGACAAATGTCCCGTCTACGAACTGTACGCCTACCTCCTCTCGGGCGACGACGACGCGTTCGCCACGGAGGTGTACGAGGAGTGCGTCGGCGGCGAACGCCTCTGCGGCGGATGTAAGGAGCAGGCCGCCGAACTGATGGAGGAGTTCCTCGAAGACCACCAGGAGAAGCGCGCGGAGATGGAGGAAGTGCTCGACGAACTCGACATCTCCACGGAGTCCGCGCGCCGCGGCGTCGCCCCCGGCGACAACTGAGCGGTCCGAACGGGGCCGACTCAGAGTTCGACGACGGTCCCCGCGTCCTCCGCCTCGGCGCGTTCGTAGAGGAACCCCGCCGTCGCCGCGTCCAGCACGGCGGACCCGACGCTGGCGACGACGAGCACTCCCCCGTCGGACTCGCGCCCTGCCCGACCCTCGAACACGTCCGAGAGCGGCGTCAGGTCCGTCGCTTCCACGTCGAGATCCGCGAAGTCGCCCGTCTCGACGGCCTCCTCGGGCACGTCGGCGAACAGTCCGTCCGCCCGGCTGACGGTCGCCCCGTCGAGTTCGCGCATCTCGGGGGTGAACGCGCCGACGGCGACGACGAGCGTTCCCTCTTCTAACTCCTCGCCGTCGAACACCGGTTCGGCGCTCGTCGTCGCGGTGACGACGACGTTCGACCCCGAGAGCGCCGCCTCCGGCGCGTCGACGGCGCTCACGTCGACGTCGGGCAGTCGTTCGCGCAGGTCGGCCGCGCACGCCTCGCGCGAGTCGGAGGGGGAGTAGATTCGAACCCGTTCGAGGTCGGTCGCGGCGGCGATGGCGCGCGTCTGCCACCGGGCCTGCGTGCCCGCGCCGAACACGCCGAGTCGGACCGGCCCGTTCGCCAGTTCGCGCGCGGCGAGGCCGCCGATACAGCCGGTTCGAGCGCTCGTTACGCGGGTCCCGGCGAGGTACGCGAGCGGCAGCCCCGTCTCGGCGTCGGTGACGGCCACCTGCGCGTTCACCGTCGGCAGGTCTCGCTCCGCGTTCGACTCGTGGACCGCGGCGAGTTTCGTCGCGTACGTCGGGTCGCCGTGCAGGTACGCGGGCATCGTCAGCGCGGTGCCCGGCGTCTCCGTCCCCACTGGGAAGTGCGGGCGCGGCGGGCGCTCCACCTCGCCGCGGCCCTGCTTCACGAACGCCCGCTCTATCTCGGGCAGGAGGTCCGGCAGCGACAGCAGGGCGGCCACGTCGCCGTCCGAGAGGACGCGAACGTCGGTCACGCCGCTTCCCCTCCGCCGCTCCCGTCCGCGCCCTCGAAGCGCGCCTCGGCCCTCGCGGCCAACGCGTCGTTCATCGCCCCGTAGTCCGTCTCGGCGTCGGCGGCGACGAGCAGGGGGACCAACAGCCCCGTCATCGTCTCGCGGTTCACCAGTCGCGTCCGACGCTCCCCGAGTTCGTGCAACTCGAAGGTGTGCCGCCCCTCGAACAGGGGGGCGGCGAGGACGCGGCCGACCCACGACAGTCTCCGCGGCGGGTCGACTTCCGTGACGCGCACCGGGAGCGCCCGCGCCCGGCCGCCGGACCGGGAGACGCGAATCTCCACCGTCTCCCCCTCGCGGAGTCGTCCGCCGGCGTCGACGACGTGCGGGTTCCACTCGCGGTACGCCGACAGGTCGGTCAGCACCTCCCACACCGCCTCCGCCGGGGCCGCTATCTCTCGTTCCGTTCGTATCGTTCGCACGGGTGCGCGTTCGCGGGCCGGGGGTATCAGTCCCTGCGCCGGTCGGACGTGACTGTCTCGGCCGCCGACACTCGGGCGTCGACCGTCGGCCGCCGTCGCTCGGGGGGTCGGGTCGAACCGAGTCGAATCGAATCGTAATCGAACCGAAGAAGCGGGCCGTTCTCAGTCCTTGCGCGCCTTCCACTCCATCGTCACGGTCACGCTCTCGCGACTGCCGCGGAGCACGGACGACCGCTCGCGCACGCCGACTTCGTAGCCGACGGTGGACCGCGGACGGAGCGTTATCTGCTTGTTCCCGACGCGAACGTCGGCGTCGTCGTCGCCCTCGATGGCGTCCGCGAGCGCCCGCAGTCGGTCGGCCGTCTCCTCTCGCGAGAGTTTCTCCGCGTTGAGCGTCTTGTTGACCATGCGAATCCGTAGGACGGCGTGCGAATAAAGCGCACGGCCGAAGACGGGTCCAGACGACCCGACGGCGGCGAATCGGCCGCCTCTCCTCTCCCGCGACCCGACGGTTAGCCGGGGATGCCCAGCGCCGAGAACTCGAACAGGCCGATGGCGGCGAGGGCGTAGAGGACGAGGGCGGCGACGATCCACGCCACGAAGCCGATGAGCGCCGCGGCCCCCCACCCGCCGGGGTAGCGCCAGTTGATGACGCCGATCCACGCGACCAGCGCGAGGAGGGGTCCGAGCAGCGGAATCCACCCGAGGAAGAACGCCACGACGGCCCAGACGATGGCGCCGATGAGGGCCGTGAACACGGCTCTGCGGTAGCCCACGTCCTTGTCGACGATGAGTCGCGCGCCGGTGTGGATGCCGACGGCGCCGATGAGGAGGTTGACGACGAAGACGAGCACCGCGCCGGCGAGCGACCCGGCGTTCGACCCCGCGCCGCCCTGGAGTGCGAGGAGACCGAGACCGCTCATCTCGCCCGCCTCCTCGCTGTCGTTCGGCCGGCCGGTTCGCCGCGCTCGCGTGTCGGTGTCTCTCCGCTCATAGTGTCCGGTCGGACGGACGGAGCGGACATGAGTCTGGGGGGCGATACGGGCGGTGAGACCTCCCTTCTTCGTCTCCCGAAGCACCGACAGCGACTCGCACGGAGTCGGAACCGTTTTGCCCCGCGACCGGCACCTCACGACCATGCCGACCGGACCCACCGACGGCGGAGGCGACGCGCGCGAACCGACCGCGACCGACGGGTCCGGCTTCTTCTTTCGGACCTCGAACCGAGAGCGATCGTAGTCCCGCGCCGGGGTCGCTGCCCTCGCGGCGGCGACCACCGTCGTCCCGTTACGGTCGCTCTCGCGACGACGGCGGACTCCCGGAGGACCGACGGGGCGGGCGCACTCCCGCCGCGGCGTCCGCGGGGACGAACCCGTCCGAACCGACCCGACACGGGCGCGGGCGTCCGCGCCCTTCGCAACTGCTAACTGGGTCTTAGCCAGTAGACACGACAACGACCGACGCGAACCCGAGCTAATGAGATTACCCGAATCACAGGTCGCGGTGCTGAACGCCGCGAGCGCGACGGACGAACGGACTATCGAGCGTCTCGCCGACGAGACGGGACTGAAACCGGAGACGGTGACGCAGGCCGCCTTCGAACTCCGCGAGGACGGCTACGTCGCCGTCGCGGAGACGGAGGTGGTGGAGTACGAACTCACCGAGGAGGGCCGCGAGTACGTCGCGGACGGCCTGCCCGAGGTGCGCCTCTACCGCGCCGCCGTCGAAGCGGGCGCCGCCGACGACCCGGTGTCGATGGGGCAGGTCATCGGCGCCTCGGGCCTCGGCGGCCCGGAGGTGGACATCGCCCTCGCCAACTTCGGACGGAAGGGCTACGGCGCCATCGACGCCGGCGAACTCTCGGCCGACGCGGACGCGGACGCCGAGAGCGACCCCGAAGCGACGGTGCTGGTCGCCCTCGCGGACGGCGAGGATGTCGACGACGCCGACGAAGAAACGCTTGAGCAACTCGTCTCGCGCAACCTCGTCGACCGGCGCGAAGAGACGGTCCGCTCGGTGACAGTCACCGACGAGGGCGTGACGCTCCTCATGGAGGGCGTCGAGGCGGCGGAGACGGTGGACCGCCTCACCCCCGAGATGCTCACGTCTGGAGAGTGGGAAGACGTCGAGTTCACCGAGTACAACGTCGAAGCCGACGCGCCCGAGGCGCGCGGCGGCAAGACGCACATCCTCAGACAGACCGCTGACAGAGTAAAGGACGTCCTGGTCGGCATGGGCTTTCAGGAGATGGAGGGGCCGCACGCCGACGCGGACTTCTGGATCAACGACTGCCTGTTCATGCCGCAGGATCACCCCGCCAGAACCCACTGGGACCGCTTCGCCCTCGACGTGCCGCCCATCGAGGAGTTGCCCGAGGACTTGGTGGACAGAGTCGAGGACGCCCACCGCCGCGGCGTCGGTCCGGACGGCGACGGCTACCACTCGCCGTGGTCGGAGGACTTCTCGCGCGCCATCGCCCTGCGCGGGCACACCACCTCGCTGTCGATGCGCTACCTCTCGGGGCACGAGGTGGGCGAGTTGGAGCCTCCCCAGCGGTATTTCTCCGTCGAGAAGGTGTACCGCAACGACACTCTGGACCCGACGCACCTCCTCGAGTTCTACCAGATAGAGGGCTGGGTGATGGCCGACGACCTCTCGGTGCGCGACCTGATGGGCACCTTCGAGGAGTTCTACGCGCAGTTCGGCATCACGGACATCCAGTTCAAACCGCACTACAACCCCTACACGGAGCCGTCCTTCGAGTTATTCGGGCGGCACCCCGAGACGGGCGAACTGATAGAAATCGGTAATTCGGGTATGTTCCGCGACGAGGTGCTCGAACCGCTCGGCGTGGAGTGTGACGTGATGGCATGGGGTCTCGCCCTCGAACGACTGCTGATGCTCATGTACGGCTTCGACGATATCCGCGACGTGCACGGGACGATGTCCGACATCGAACTGCTGCGGGAGACGGAGGTGCTGAAGTAATGCCCGTCGTCGACGTTCACCCCGACGAACTCAGACGGCTGACGGGCCACGAGGACAAATCGGACGAGTCGTTCAAGGAGGACCTGTTCGCACTCGGACTGGAGTTCGAGGGCGAGACCGAAGAGGGGGCGTTCCAACTGGAGTTCGGTCCCGACCGACTCGACAGGCTCTCCGTCGAGGGCGTCGCGCGGTCGCTGCGCTACCAGTACGGCGACGACCGCGGGGTCTACGTCCCGAACACGAACAGCCCCGACTTCACGTTCGTCGTTGACGAGAGCGTGCCCGAGGAGCGCCCGTACGTCACCGGCGCGGTCATCCGCGGCGTCGACCTGGACGAGGACGCTCTCGACTCGCTCATCCAACTTCAAGAAAAGCTGCACGCGACGATGGGCCGCAAGCGCGCGAAGGGCGCCATCGGCATCCACGACCTGACGATGCTCAAGGGCGACGCCCTGCGGGAGGATTCGGACGGGAACTCCATCACCTACCGCGGCGTCGACCCCGACGGCGACACGTTCGTCCCCCTCGACGGCGACCGGGAGATGACGCCCGCCGAAGTGCTGGAGGAGCACCAGACCGGGAAGAAGTACGCCGACCTCGTGAGCGAGTACGACCGCTACCCGGCCATCTACGACGAACTCGGTCTGTTCTCGTTCCCGCCGGTCATCAACGGCCGCCGGACGGAGGTGTCGACGGAGTCGCGCGAACTGCTCGTCGAACTGACGGGCACCGACCAGTGGACCATCGACCGGATGTGCAACATCGTCTGCTACGCGTTGGCGGCCCGCGGCGCGACCATCGAGGAGGTCGAGGTCGAGTACGAGTCGGGGACGCTCCGCCGCCCGGACTTCGAGGTGGACACGAAGCGCGTCTCCCACGAGCGAATCGAGACGATGCTCGGCGTGGAGTTCGAGCGGCGAGAGGTGGCCGACCTGTTCGAGCGCTCGGGACTGGACGCGAAACTCGCGGACGACGAGGTCGGGTCCGGTCCCGCCGACGCACCCGGCGACGAGGCGGGTGACGGCGAGGACGACGAGGACGACGAGGAGACCGTCTACGAGGTGTCGATTCCGCCGTACCGCGTCGACGTGCTCCACCCCTTGGACCTCGTCGACGACGTGGGTCGGGCGTACGGCTTCAACGAACTCGAACCGCGCTACCCGAACGTCGGCACGGTCGGCGGCCGACACGAGCGCTCCCGACTGGAGGACGCCGCCCGGAACTCGCTCGTCGGACTGGGCTTCGAGGACATGCTCAACTTCCACATGACGAGCGAGGCGGAGATTCAGGACCGCATGGGCGTCGAGGCCGGGAACGACTACCTCGGCGGCGGCGACCCCGCCGAGATAACGGGGCCGTACAGCGAGGACTACACCGTCCTGCGGACGTGGGCGCTCCCCTCGCTGATGATGGTGCTGGAGAACAACACCCACCGGGCGTACCCGCAGGATTTGGCGGAAATCGGCCTCGTCGCCGAACGCGACGACTCGGTGAACACCCGCGTGAAGGAGCGACGGCACGTCGCGGGCGTCCTCGCGCGGCACGACGCGACGTTCGAGGACGCGAAATCTCGGCTCCAGACGCTCTGTCGGGACTTCGCCGTCGACCTGGAGACGCCGCCGGCGGAGCACCCCTCCTTCATCGACGGCCGGGCGGCGAGCGTCGTAATCGACGGCGAGAACGTCGGCGTCGTCGGGGAGATACATCCGAAAGTGCTGGTCGAACACGACCTCGAACTGCCCGTCGCGGCGTTCGAGTTCGACCTCGACGCACTGCGGTAAGCGCTCGGATTCGGTCCCTCTTCTCCTCTTTCTCCCCACAGTCTCGCAGTTCCCCCCCGTCTCCGCTCCTCTCTACCTTCCGGCGCGAGGGGAACATAACTCCGAAGAATCTCGAAGGGCGCAAAATTATCTACAATTATAACTCGATAAATTACCGGAATGTTTAGTACACCGTCGACTCGCAATTCTTCATGAACGATTCTGAAGAGCGGTTCGAGACGCTCGCGGTGACGCACGGCGAACGCGGACAGCGACCCGCCGAGGGCGTCGAGGACGTGGCCGTTCCCGTCCACCTCTCCTCGACGTACGCGGTGCCGGATATCGACCCGGACGCGTCGCTGGAGACCCTGGACCCGGACGCGGGCGAGTTCCTCTACTCGCGGCTGTCGAACCCGACGCGGAACGCCTTGGAACACCGCTTGGGAGCGCTCTGCGGGGCAGACCACGCCTTCGCGTTCGGGTCCGGAACCGCTGCCATCGTGACCGCCATCTCGGCCGCCGTCGAACCCGGCGACCACGTCGTCGCCTTCGACGACCTGTACGGCGGCACGAAGTCGATGCTCTCGCGGTACTTCGAGGACCGACTCGGCGTCGACGTGTCGCTGGTGGACGCGCGCGACACCGCGGAAGTCGCGGCGGCGATGCGTCCGGAGACGGCGCTCGTCTGGATGGAGTCGCCGACGAACCCGCTGCTTCGACTCTGCGACGTCGAGGCCGTCGCGGCCGTCGCGGACGACCACGGGGCACTGCTCGGCGTCGACAACACCTTCGTCGGGCCGTACTTCCAGCGACCGCTCGAACTCGGCGCCGACGTGGTCGTTCACTCGACGACGAAGTATCTCAACGGGCACTCCGACTCCGTCGGCGGCGCACTCGCGACGAACGACGCGGCGTTCGCCGAGGAGGTGACGTTCCTCCAACGCGTCGGCATGGGGAACGTGCTCGCGCCGTTCGACGCCTACCTGACCCTCCGCGGCCTGAAGACGCTCCCGCTCCGGATGGAGAAACACGCCTCGAACGCGCAGGCCGTCGCGGAGTTCCTCGCGGAGCACTCGGCGGTGTCCGCGGTCCACTACCCAGGTCTCGACTCCCACCCGCAACACGATCTCGCGGCGCGGCAGATGTCGGGCTACGGCGGCGTGCTCTCCGTCGAACTGGACGCGGACCTGAACGGTACGGCGCGGTTCGTCTCCGAACTCGACCACTTCCCGCTGGCGGTCAGCCTCGGCGGCGTCGAGTCGCTCGTCGAACACCCGGCGACGATGACGCACTCGCCGCTTTCGCAGTCCGAACGCGACTTCCTCGGCATCACCGACAGCCTCCTCCGAATCTCGGTCGGCGTCGAACACGAGACCGACCTGCTGTCGGACCTCGCGACCGGACTCGACGCGCTCTGACGGTCGCTCTCGTTTCACCGGAGCGGTGAGTCCTCGCGGCCGCGGATGCGCCTCGTGACGCGCCGCCTCGGGCGGCCCGTCCGCCCGGTATCGTCCCCGTCGGGGAGTCTCGCCGGTTCAATCGAGTGACTTAACACGGCTTACGGCGGTACTTCTGCACAAGGATGCCGAGCGGAGAATACGACCCCGAGACGGTCGAAGCGAAGTGGCAGGACAGGTGGGTTTCGGAGGACACGTACGCGTACGCCGACGCCGAGGGCGCCGACGCGGACGCCGTAGACCCCGACACCGCCTTCTCCATCGACTCGCCGCCGCCGACGGTCTCGGGCAGTCTGCACTGGGGCCACGCCTACGGCTTCACCCTGCAGGACTTCGTCGCTCGGTTCGAGCGCATGCGCGGGGAGAACGTCTTCTTCCCGTTCGGCTTCGACGACAACGGCATCGCCTCCGAGCGACTGACCGAGGAGGAACTCGACGTCCGCCACCAGGACTTCGACCGGCGGGAGTTCCAGCGGATGTGCCGGGAGGTCTGCGAGGGGTACGAGGCCGAGTTCACCGAGAAGATGCAGGGGCTCGGTATCTCCATCGACTGGGACCAGACCTACCAGACCATCTCGCCCGAGGTCCAGCGCACCTCCCAACTCTCGTTCATCGAACTGTACGACGAGGGTCGGGAGTACCGCCAGCGCGCCCCGGCCATCTGGTGTCCCGAGTGCGAGACGGCCATCTCGCAGGTCGAGACGGAGGACGACGAACAGGACAGCCACTTCCACGACATCGAGTTCGACGTGGTCGATTCGGACGAAACGTTCGTCATCTCCACCACTCGCCCGGAACTGCTGCCCGCCTGCGTCGCCGTGTTCGTCCACCCCGACGACGAGGAGAACGAGCATCTCGTCGGCGAGGAGGCGCGCATCCCCATCTTCGGACAGGAGGTGCCCGTCATCGAGGACGAACGCGTCGACCTCGAAACCGGGTCCGGCATCGTCATGTGCTGTACGTTCGGCGACCAGACCGACATCGAGTGGTATCAGGCGCACGACCTGAATCTCCGCATCGCCATCGACGAGTCGGGCACGCTGACCGACGTCGCGGGCGAATACGCCGGGATGTCGTCGGCGGAGGCCCGCGAGGCCATCGTTTCTGACCTGGAGAACGACGGAGCGCTCCTCGACCGCCGCGCCATCACCCACACGGTGAACGTCCACGAGCGCTGCGGGACGAGCGTCGAGTTCCTCGTCAAGGACCAGTGGTACGTCGAACTCCTCGATAAGACCGACGAGTACCTCGAAGCGGGTCGGCAGATGGACTGGTACCCCGAGAAGATGTTTACTCGCTATAAGAACTGGATCGAGGGGCTCCAGTGGGACTGGTCCATCTCCCGGCAGCGCTCCTCCGGGATTCCGTTCCCCGTCTGGTACTGCGGGGAGTGCGAGCACGTCGTCGTCGCGGAGCGAGAAGACCTACCCGTCGACCCCCTCGCGGACGACCCGCCGGTCGACTCCTGTCCCGAGTGCGGCCACGGCGAGTTCGTCCCCGAGGACGACGTGTTCGACACGTGGGCCACCTCTTCCCTCACCCCTCTCATCAACGCCGGGTGGGGCTGGGACGCGGAGAAGGGAGAGACGACGCTGGACCGGCCGGAACTGTACCAGTTCGACCTGCGCCCGCAGGGCCACGACATCATCTCCTTCTGGTTGTTCCACACCGTCGTGAAGTGCTACGAGCACACCGGCGAGGTGCCGTTCGACAGCGTGATGATAAACGGGATGGTCCTCGACGAGAACCGCGAGAAGATGTCGAAATCGAAGGGCAACGTCGTCTCGCCGGACGAAGTCGTCTCGAAGTACCCCGTCGACGCCGCGCGCTACTGGGCCGCGGGGTCGGCCGTCGGCGACGACCTGCCGTACTCCGAGAAGGGGCTCCGCGCGGGCGAGAAACTCATCCGGAAGCTCTGGAACGCCTCGAAACTGGTCGAGAGCCTCACCGATGACGCCCCCGAGGAGTTCGACCACGACGAACTCCACGCGCTGGACCGCTGGCTCCTCGCGGAGTTGGACCAGGAGATAGCGCGCGTCTCCGAGAAGCTGGAGAACCGCGAGTTCTCGAAGGCCCGGGACGGCCTCCGGAGTTTCTTCTGGAACACGTTCTGCGACGACTACCTCGAAATCGCCAAACAGCGCGTCCGCGAGGAGGACGACGACTCCGCGAAGTACACTCTCCAAATCGCGCACCGCCGCTTCGTCAAACTGTTCGCGCCCGTCCTCGCGCACGTCACGGAGGAACTGTGGCGCGACATGCACGGCGAAGAGGCCGAAAGCGTCCACCGCGCCGCGTGGCCCGAACCGCTCGGCGTCGACGCCGACGTCGCGGCCGGCGAGACGGCGATGGCCGTCGTCGGCGCCCTCCGCAAGTACAAGAGCGACAACCAGCTTTCGATGAACGCCTCGGTCGACCGCGTGCTGGTGTACGGGAACGTCCGCGGCTTCGAGGAGGACATCAGCGGCGTGATGCACGTCGAGGAGTTGGAAACCTTAGATGAGGAACCGCAGATAGAGTCCGTCGTCACCGGCGTCGACCTCGACTACTCGCTGGTCGGCCCCGAGTTCGGCGCGCAGGTGCCGGACATCGAAGCGGACATCGAGGCCGAGGAGTACGAGGTTGTCGACGGGAGCCTCCGCGCCGGCGGCGCCGAACTCGACCCCGAGATGTTCACCATCGAGGAGGAGCGCCGGTATACCGGCGAGGGCGAGATGCTCGAAGCGGGCGACGCCGTCGTCATCGTCCAGCACGGCGACTGAGACGACGAGACGCTGAGACGCGAACGTCGTGTCGTTTCCGTCGCACCCGCCGCCCGCTCTCGACGCCGCCGTCAGTCCGCCCGCGGGGTCCGGAGCGCCGAGTGCCCGTCGCTCGCGCCTTCCTCCCGACCGGCTTCCGTCGTCTCTTCTCCTTCGCTCCCGTTCCGCTCGTTCGCCTCCCCGTCCTCCTCGACCGCGCCGAACAGCGAGAGGTCCACCGCCTCGGCCATCGCCCGGTAGCCGGCGTCGTTCGGGTGGAGGTGGTCACCGCTGTCGTACTTCGAGAGCATCCGTCCGGGGTGGTCCGGGTCGCGCAGGGCCGCGTCGAAGTCGACGACGCCGTCGAAGACGTCGGTCGTCCGGATGAACTCGTTGACGGCCTGTCGCTGCGCCTCGGCCTCGGCGCCGCCGTAACTCTCGGAGGCGCCGCCCGCGGGCGTCAGCGTCCCGGCGAACACGTCGATGTCGTGAGCGTGTAGCTGTCGGGCTATCTGCTTCAGTCCGAAGATGATGCGGTCGGCGCCGACGGCCGGCGGGTGCTGGCCGATGTCGTTTACCCCTTCGAGCAGGATGACCTCCGTCACGCCGGGTTGGGCGAGGACGTCGTGGTCGAGGCGGGCGAGGGCGTTGTTGCCGAACCCGGTTCCGGAGACGGAGTCGTAGAGCACGCGGTTCCCCGAGATGCCGGCGTTGACGACGGAGCGCTCGACGCCGTTCGCGACGAACCGGCGGGCCAGGTAGTCCGGGTAGCGGTGGTCCGCGCCCGGCGTCGACGCGAAGCCGTCGGTGATGGAGTCACCCAACGCGACGACGGTTCCCACCTCCTCGTCCGCGAGGACGTCGACCCCCTTCAGGAAGAACCACGACATCGCCGCCTCCTCGAACGCGTCGCCGCCGGACGCCTCGGTGTAGTTCCCCAGTGCCGAGTACGTCCGCTTCAGGGCGAGGGGGTGCCGCGTCGCCGGCCCCGTCGCGTCCACCGCGTAGAAACTCACGGCGAGGTCCTCGTCCGCCGCCACGTCGAACTCCACGGGGTCGCTGTAGACGGCCGCGCCGGCCGGGAGGAAGACGGACTCCTCGCCGCCGAACGTCACCGTCTCCGTCGACCCGGGGACGACGCTCGCGCCGTCGTCGCGGTCCGCGACGGTGACCTTCGCGAAGGTGACGGGGTCGTCGCCGTAGCGGTTCGTGAGGCGGAGGCGGACGGTCGACCCGTCGACGCTCGGGTTGACCATCTGTCTGACCGTCCGATTCTCGAACCCCGCGCGGGAGAGGCCGCTTTCGGCGGGCGGGGCGGGCGCCGCGGACCACGTCCCGACGAAGTGCTCGCCTCCCGTTCCGTCCGTCCCCTCGGTTGACCCCGAGTCCGATTCCGACCCCGTCGCCGCGACGGCGCCCGTTCCGAGAGCGGCCGTCCCGACGGCCGCGCCGACCGTCTTGGCGAATTCTCTGCGATTAATCATTTTGATACGGCTCGCGGTTCCGGCCCGGCGCGAAAATATCTACTGGCCAACCTATGGGAACTGATAGGAACGGTGCGCTACAGGTCCGCGCCGACGGCCTCGTCCACCGAGTCGAAGCCGTCGCGTTCGAGCAACTCCAGCAGTCCCTCGTTGATGTCGCGCGCGAGCGTCGGCCCCTCGAAGACGAGGCCGGTGTACAACTGGACGAGACTCGCGCCGGCGCGAATCTTCGCGTACGCGCCCGCCGCGGAGGAGACCCCCCCGACGCCGACGACGGGCACGTCCGTCCGTTCGGCGACGAAGCGGACCATCTCGGTCGCTCGGCCCTCGATGGGGGCGCCCGAGAGGCCGCCGCGTTCGGCGCGGTTCGGACTGCGCAGTCCGGCGGGCCGGTCGGTGGTCGTGTTCGTGGCGACGACGCCGTCGAGGTCGTACTCGTCGACGACGTCGAGGGCGTCCTCGACGGCGGGGTCCGGCAGGTCCGGCGAGAGTTTCACGAGGAGGGGCGAGGCGCCTGCGTCGACGAGTCCCCCGAGGATGGCCTCCAAGGAGTCGCGGTTCTGCAAGTCGCGGAAGCCCTCGCTGTTGGGACAGGAGACGTTGACGGCGACGTAGTCGGCGTGTTCGCCCACCCGTTCGTAGCTGTCGCGATAGTCGGCGGGGGCGTCCTCGGGGTCGGTCGATTCCGAGAGGGCGAGGTTGACGCCGACGGTGACGTCCGGGTCGGGTCCGGCGGCGAGGCGTTCGCCGACGGCGTCGGCGCCCTCGTTGTTCAGACCCATGCGGTTGACGATGCCGCGGTCCTCGCGGAGGCGGAACATCCGGGGGCGGGGGTTGCCGTCCTGCGGGTCGGCGGTGACGCCGCCCACCTCGACGTGGCCGAAGCCGAGGCTCCCGAGGACGTCGGGCACCTCGGCGTTCTTGTCGAACCCGGCGGCGACGCCGACGGGGTTCTCGAAGGAACAGTCGAACGCTTCGGTGCGGAGTCTCTCGTCGTCGACGCGGTACCGGGCGGCGAACGCGTCGGCGAGGAAGGTGTGCTGTGCGGTCCGGAGGCCGCGGTGGACGAGTCCGTGCGCCGTCTCCGGCGGGAGCGAGAAGAGCGCGGGTTTCAGTGCTCGATAGAGGGTTCGCATCGGGTGTAGGTGTGTCGGCGTTCGGTCGGACTCCGGCGGGTTCAGAAGTCGTGTTCGACGTCGTCCGGGTCGGCCTTCTGGATGATGATCTTACCGTCACGAACCCGAACGAACACCTCGTCGCCGATGTCCATCCCGGCGACGGCGAGTTCGTCCTCGTGGAGGTTCACGTGGACGTTGTGGTACTCGCCGTTCTCGTCTTTCGCGCCACTTGGGCTGAGCTTCTTTTTCCGGACCATCGGGGTCTCTCTGTTCGATGCTTCGCCGTAGGACGTACATAAGTGTTGTCTACCCGACCGCTGACCTTCAGAATCGGCTCCGAATCGCGGCGTCTCCTCGCCCTCTCTCCGGTTTCCGCTCGCGGCCGGCGGGGCCGAAATCCGACTCCGTATATAAGCACCTCGCCGCCGGCTCCCAATTTTGCCGATATATTTAAGCCGACCCCTGTGTTCGGTTGCCATGGAGGTCACAAACCATGGTACGCGAGGACGGTAAGCGAAACTTCGTGCTTCGGGAGGAGGACGGTTCGGAGTCGAGCGTCTTCTCCGGAAGCATGCCCCGCCAAGCCGCCCTGAAGGCCGCCCGACGTCTCGAACCGCAGGGGTCGGAGGACGAAGCCAAAGAACACGCCACAGAGATCCATCTCCGCGAGAAGGGTACCGACAAGGTGCACATCTTCCACGCGTGGGCCTGGGTCGACGACGCTCCCGGGGACAAACCCGACTGGATGGAAGGCGACATCACGAAAGGGAACGTCTCGAAACAGGGTATCGAACACCTCGACGAGTAGCGAGGATGACGACGGCGACGTTCGCCTTTTTCTTCGCACGCGCGTGCACCGCACGCGGGAGTACGCATCCGACACGGCTTTGTCCGTCCCCGGGCGATGCGTACTCGCGCGGACACCACCCGGTCCGACCCGACGCGAGACGCGAGGGATGACCGACCGGCCTCCGACCGCGCGATATTCTCGACCCGCGAGCGACGGCTCTGTCCTCTTTCCAACTCCCCGGCGACGGGGTATGAAATCGCATGACGCGGCGGCTTCGGTTCGACGGCCTTTTATGTTCCCCTGCCATTCGTAGAAATACGCGGGGCGCCCCGGGCCACCGAGGTCCGGGACGCCACCTTCCGAGTCAACTCGAACCGCCTCGTCTCCCGTCGGGGGAGTGCCTCGCACTCTCACGACAAACGCGAGACGACGCCCTTAAGTGTTCGAGTCCATTTCGGAAGAATGCGAACGACACACCGCGACCGTGCGACGGTTCAA